>CAZFIF010000046.1:0-15408 GCA_964519065.1 uncultured Rikenella sp. | reverse complement strand
GAGTCACCCTTGACGGCGGTGGATTCAAAGGTCAGGCAGAGGCGGTGCGTCTTGGCATTTCCAGGGCTCTTATCAAGGTTGATCCGGAGTACAAGCCAAAGCTGAAGGCTGAAGGCTTTACCACCCGTGATCCCCGAGAGGTTGAGAGAAAGAAGCCCGGCAGGCCCAAGGCACGCAAGAGATTCCAGTTCAGCAAGCGTTAGGAGTTCAACAGCAATTTATCATAGATGCAGGTTTAGTATCTAAATTGCATTGACTTCCCGCAAGGAACTACTCTGCAATTGACTTCACAGAACGTAAACTTAACAATCACTATCAAAATGTCAAGAACCAATTTTAAAGAATTACTTGATGCCGGCGCACACTTCGGGCACCTGAAGAGAAAATGGAACCCGGGTATGGCTCCCTACATCTTTATGGAGCGCAACGGCATTCACATCATCGACCTTGAGAAGACCGTCATCAAGATTGACGAGGCGGCTGCTGCCATGAAGCAGATAGCCAAGTCGGGACGAAAGGTACTCTTCGTCGCCACAAAAAAGCAGGCCAAAGATATCGTTGCCGAGAAGGTGGGAGCGGTAAACATGCCGTTCGTAACCGAAAGATGGCCGGGAGGAATGCTCACCAACTTCCCCACGATACGTAAGGCGGTCAAGAAAATGGGATCAATAGACAAGATGGCCACCGACGGTACATTCGACAACCTCTCCAAGAGAGAGAGGCTGCAGATTACACGCCAGAGAGCCAAACTGGAAAAGAACCTCGGCTCCATAGCTGACATGACCCGGCAACCCTCAGCCCTCTTTGTGGTTGATGTGTGCAAGGAATATATAGCGGTCCATGAGGCAAAAAGACTGGGGATACCCGTCTTTGCCATGGTTGATACAAACTCTGACCCCTCTGATATAGACTTTGTTATTCCTGCCAATGATGACGCGGCAAAATCCATCTCACTGGTGATTGACATCATGTGCAAAGCCATTGCAGAAGGACTCGAGGAGCGCAAGTCAGAGAAAGACAAGGAGAGCACCTCCGGAGATAAGGAGGAGACCTCAGCAGCATCAGGCAGGCGCAAATTCAGTGCCCTGGATTATGAAGAGGAAAAAGCTGAGGTAACGGATGAGGCGGAGACGGTGGCTGAAGCTGCGACAGAAGAAGCAGCTGATGCAGAGGTCGCCGGTGAGGATGAATAATTGTTCAACCATTAAAACAGATTTACACTATGTCAAATATTAGCGCTGCCGATGTCGCCAAACTGAGAAGGATGACAGGCGCCGGCATGATGGATTGCAAGAAAGCCCTCGAAGAAGCACAGGGCGATTTCGAAAAAGCACAGGAACTGATACGCAAGAGAGGCAAGGCTATAGCCAATAAGCGTGCCGACCGTGAAGCAACCGAAGGTGTCGTACTGGCAAAGACAACTGCCGACGGCACGAAGGGAATGATGACCGCCCTTAACTGCGAAACCGATTTTGTGGCAAAAAACGCTGACTTCATCGCTCTCAGCAATACTGTCATCGACATAGCTCTTGCCAGTGACCCTGCTGACCTAGAGGCTCTTAAGGAGATTAATTCAGGTGGAAAGAAAGTGTCTGAGATGGTGCTCGAACATAGCGGTATCACGGGTGAGAAATTTGAGCTCTCCTTCTTCAGCAAGATTGAGGCAGCAGCCGTCCAGGCTTATATACACCCCGGCAACAAGCTTGCCACACTCGTTGGTTTTAACAAAGCCGGCATCGATCAGCAGGTTTACAAGGATGTTGCCATGCAGGTGGCTGCCATGAACCCCGTTGCTGTTGATAAGGACGACGTGCCTGAGAAAATACTAGCACAGGAACTCGACATAGCCAGGGATCAGGCCAGACGCGAAGGCAAGCCCGAAGAGATGCTTGAAAAGATTGCCTTGGGCAAACTCAACAAGTTTTTCAAGGAGAGCACTCTGCTGAACCAGGAGTTTATCAAGGACAACAAGCTCACCATCAGGCAGTATCTACAGAACCAGGTCAAAGATCTGACGGTCACCGGATTCGTTCGGTTCACCCTGAATACCTGACCCGCGGTGGGATACCTTTTTATCTGTCCGGACTATTAAAAAGGCAAGGACTCCTGCAACCGGGAGTCCTTGCTTTTTTTTTATCCGAAACTCAAAAATTAGTAACTTGTACCGTAATAAATTTTATCGCCCTGCGAACCTTGTATGAGCAGATGCTCACAGAGGTCTGTGAGAATGGTATTTCATGCAAGTTCCGCCTGACCTGTAAAACAAAATATCCAAACACATGAAGAAGAACATCGGTAAAACAGACATGATCGTACGCCTGGTACTGGCTGCAGTACTACTGATCCTCTATTTTGTCATTAATGCAAAGATCCTCGGACTGATCTTCATCATTCTTGCCATCATCCTGGCTCTCACTGCTCTAGCAGGCACCTGCCCCCTCTATTACATCTTCAGGACAGACACCCTGGAGAAAAAGAAGGAGTAACAGCTCCCCTGAAGGATATAGTAGAGATGCAGCATCACCCTGTGAGGGGTTTGCTGCATTTTTTTATTGCTGTCATCCCGAGCGGGCACAATTTTTGCTATTTTCGTTACCATCATAATGACAGATCGTTGCAATGAAACTTGCATGAACAGTAGCACGCAAAATAAAATGATTATTTCATTTCACGTAAGTTCCATTCGACCAATCAAATAATAACAAATAATCGAATGAAATACAAAAGGATACTGCTGAAGCTCAGCGGCGAGTCCGCCGGGGGTCCTGACGGCACCGGCATTGATGCCGGAGTGCTGACTGAATATGCCCAACAGATTAAGAGTGTGGTTTCACTGGGATGCCAGGTAGCCATTGTCATCGGCGGTGGCAACATTTTCCGCGGCCTGGGCAGCAGCGGTGAGGGTTATGACCGTGTCAAGGGAGACCAGATGGGCATGCTGGCCACCGTTATCAACAGTCTTGCACTGGAGAGCTTTCTCACCCGGGCCGGATGCAGCGCGAAGGTCTTTACCTCTATCCGCATGGAACCCGTGGGAGAACTATATGCCCGTGACAGGGTAGCCTCAGCACTGGAGTGCGGGTGCGTATGCATACTGGCAGGAGGCACCGGCAATCCTTTCTTCACCACTGACACCGCAGCAGCACTGCGTGCCGTGGAGCTGAAATGCGATGTGCTGCTCAAGGGTACCAGGGTTGATGGTGTCTATACCGCTGACCCGGAGAAAGTGCCCTCAGCCGTCAGGTATGAGACTCTTACCTTCTCCGAGGCTCTGGAGAAAAAACTCGGGGTGATGGACCAGACTGCCTTTGCCATGTGCAGCGAGAACAGCATGCCCGTTATTGTCTTTGACATGAATAGGGAGGGAAACCTCGGGGCTGTCATCAGCGGCAGCAGTCAGGGCACTCTCATCACTCCCTGAAAATTATTTTAACTACATTTGCCTAATCCGGAACAAAACCAACACAATGACTGACGAACTGGAACTGATAAGGGACGAAGCCGATGAGAGGATGGAAAAATCCATCAGGCATCTCGAATATGAACTGTCGCACCTCAGGGCCGGAAGAGCCAACCCGCTCCTGCTTGACGGTATCAATGTCGACTACTACGGAACCAGCACCCCTCTCTCGCAGGTATCCAACATCAACACACCCGATGCCAAGAGTATCATCATCCAGCCCTGGGAGAAATCCATGCTGGGAGTGATAGAAAAGGCCATTCTTGCAGCAAATATCGGAATGACCCCCATGAATAACGGAGAGGTCATACGCATCAATGTGCCGCCCCTCACGGAAGAACGCAGGCACCAGCTGGTGAAACAGGTGAAACAGGAGGGAGAGACAGCCAGGATAAGCATACGTTCAAGCCGTAAATGGTTTCTTGACGAACTGAAAAACCTGGAAAAAGAGGGTCTGCCTGAAGACGAGGAGAAAAACGGACAGAAGATCATCCAGGAGATAACCGATAAGCATATAGCCAGGGTAGATAAGATCATTGAAGTCAAGGAGAAAGAGATACTTACGGTCTGAGAGTGTCATCGCAACAACCTTCTCAGAAACTTCTCTGGGGCCGTGTCCTGAACCTGATACTGCCTCACAACCAAATCAATCCAAACCCTGTCCGGTCAGTTAAGCTGTTACCCGGCCCTGACAGCAGAAATCATACGGCAACCGGAACATCCTATGCAAAAGACAGCCCTGATACTACTACTCGTCGCCTGCACAGTTCGCCTGCAGGCACAGATCTCTGAAGGTGGCCTGCCGCCATCATATAAAGCTCCGGAAATAAAAGGCATGGCGGCTGTCACTGCATACAGGCTGCCGGCTATTGATACAGCCATGCTGGCGCTTCATAACCGGGAAAACCCCTTCCCGATGAGGTATGCTGTGCTGGAGGAGGTTGATCTCGACCTGAAGAAGGTCGGCACCAGGTCAGTGCTTTCTGACGGCAGCACACTGTGGCAGTACAGGATTGACTCGCCCGACGGACTGTCACTGCAGGTGATATTTAAAAAGTACCTTGTCCCCGTAGGCGCCCGCCTCTTTCTCTTTGATGAAGAGTACAGCCATGTCAGGGGAGCTTTCACCAATCGCAATATCACTGAGGACCTATCCTTCGTCACCGCTGACATGCCCGGTGATCACCTTATCATCGAGTACCATGAACCGGCAGATGTGCCTTTCAGTGGCGAGGTGATCATCGGGCGTATAGGCCAGGCCTACATCGACATCTTCGGAACCAAATCGGCAAATATAGATGATGAAGGGCATATACCTGTTAACTGCGAAGAGGGCATACCCTACCAGGATCAGAAACATGCTGTATGCAGGTACAGTTTCAACGACGGTACTTTCAGTTACCTATGCTCCGGAGCCCTCATCAACAACGCCAAAAATGACGGGACACCCTATTTTCTCACGGCCGCCCATTGCATCAACACCTCCACGGAGGCCTCATCCATCGTTGCCTGGTTCAATTATGAGGAGGCATCCTGCACCGGCGTTTCGCTCTTTACCTCACAGACACTGACAGGTTCTTCGCTGATGAGCACGGGTACTATGTCCGATTATACCCTGCTTGAATTCAATAATCCTGTTCCGGCCTCCTACCAGCCCTACTTCGCAGGATGGGATATAACAGACATCCCCCCTCAGAACTCGGTCGGCATTCATCATCCCCATGGCTGGACCAAAAAGATATCGCTCGACTATGATCCGGCACAATCCGTAGAAAGGGTAATTAGTTGGGAAGGCGGGAATAACTCACCGGCAAATTCCCACTGGGACGTCCTTTTTGATGACGGGATTACCTCTTCCGGATCGTCAGGGTCACCCCTGCTTGACCAGAACAGGAGGGTCACCGGGCAGCTTCATGGAGGCAGCACCAACGATTACTACGGAAAACTAAGCTATTCATGGACACATCCCAACAGCTCCTACGAACCTCTTTCAACTTATCTTGACCCGGATACTACCGGCGTGAAAACAGTCAACGGATACTACCCGCCGGAGAATCTTCCCGATGCGCAGTTCTTATCGGACTTCTCCGCCGTATGCCTCAACGCACCCATTGACCTCACCGGTTGTTCAGCCTTTGATCCCCTGAGCTGGGAGTGGACCTTCAGGCCCTCCAGGGTAACATATCATGACGGCACCTCATCATCCTCCCAGTCGCCAAGGGTCTCCTTCACCTCGGCCGTCCCCTATTCCGTTACCCTCAGGGTAACCAATGCCGCCGGCGAGGGCGCCCTGACACTCGATAACTACATCACAGCCGGCAGCTCCCTGAACCTCTCAGCCTACCCCGTTGATCTGACAGACTCATGCCTCCTCTCCTTCAGTTCAGTCGCGATTGAAGCTTACGGCGCCGATGCTTACCTCTGGACACTGTCAGATGATGCAGACGACTATTTTTATATAGAGAACAATACCTTAAACCCGGCCGTAGTAAAAGTACGTGACGGTGTGGAGCTTACCGCAAGTACCGATATTGAGCTTACATTAACAGGCTTACAGGGCACCTGCCAGAGCCTCCTGGCTCTCAGTATCCCGCTCGAGGCTCAGACAAACGACAATGTCATGCTGGCTACTCCAATAGCTATCGGTGAGAACGGACCCTTCTCAAACAAATGTGCAACAGTACAGAGCGGTGAACCCATACCCCCCTACGACAGCTGTACCGGACAGTTGTCGTGGTGCGATGAGTATGGCACCGGTGATGACATAGTAGAGAACAGTATATGGTTCTCATTCACCCCCACGGTGAATCAGAAGATAATGCTCTCCTCAATGGGAATGGATAACCAGGTAGCTGTTTACAAGGCCGCCTCGCCGGAAGATCTCCTTGCCGGTAACTATACTCTGATAGGTGCAAATGACGATTTTACAGACACCGACTATAATGCCCGCATAAGCTCCATGGATGTCGAAGCCGGCCTCAAATACCTGATACAGGTCGACGGCAGCGGAGGAGGACTGTCAGGCACCTTCTACCTCACACTGAGTGTGCTCAGCAGCGCCGAAGAGCTCTCCGCGGTAAGTGAGGAAATAAGGGTATATCCTCAGCCCGCAGGCGATGTTGTCACAATTGAGTCTGCCGCCTTTGCCGGCTGCAGGGAAATCAGGGTGGAACTGATAGACAACAGTGGCAGGGTAATATGCCAGGAGCTCTTCATGGAATCATCAGGCAGATTGCAGCTGTTTGTTGGCAATCTGCCCCCGGGTGTATATTTCGCCCGCATCTACTGCGGCAGCAAGGTCACCGTCACAAAAGTGGTGGTTCACACACCATAGTGCTGATACTGCTCAGCTCGAAGCTGAGGACAACGATATCTTCATTTCAATGCACCACAGCCTTCATCTTCTGAAAAGAAGCCTGGTGCCCTGCGGACAATCACGGCAGATATCCACCGTCTCACGGCTTTTCATAACGGTAGCCCTGAAGTCCATATACCTTTCGCTGCTCCATATTTCAGCGAAGCTCTGGCTGTTGAGGTTTCCCATTCGATGCACTGCGTGCTTGTCGAAGCAGCATGGGACCACGTCGCCGTCACTGGTGATCACGGCCGAGGACCACATCCTCATGCAACCCCGCCCCGGTGACCCGGCACGTTGCCAGCTTCCGTCATCACCCCTGACATAACGTGATCTCAGGTCATCTGACGACACCCACTCTCCTGCCCTCACAGGGTCAAGTACCTGCATGCTCTTTACTCTGAAGCCTGCGCCGACTGACCGGGCAAAGGCAACAGCAGCACGGGCCTCATGCTCATTGCCCCGGTGCAGCAGGAACTGAAGCACGATCTTCAGCCCGGAACGCCTCTCCCTGATGGTGGCAGCCAGTCGCCTGATGCCCTCCGTCACAAGTTCATGATTACCCCCGCGCCTGTACATACCATAGGTTGAAGCGCTGACTCCGTCATATGAAATAATTATCTTCTTCAAGGGAGAGTCGGCCAGACCAATGCATCTCTCACTGTCAAGATAATGTCCGTTGGTAGCAATCACCGGGTTCATGTGCGAGAAGAGATCTGCTATACGGAAGAAGTCAGGGTGCAACATCGGTTCACCCTGGAAACTGAGCCAGGCAGAGAGCACAAATCCTCCAAGCTCATCAGCAATCTTCCTGGCAAGGGCATAGTCGAGGAAGCTGTTACCCCTTGAAATCAGCCCGGTCCCGGTGACACACTCTGGACAGTGCAGGTTGCAAATGCTTGTCAGCTCAATACTTATCGCAGGGGGAAGGGGAGCGGCGGCAGAAATGCCTGCTGATCTGCGGACAGCGTATGATAAAACAGAGTAACTTGCATTCAGAAACCTGAGAGCCATGGCAGAAGCAAATGAACAATTTTTTTGGCTCAATGTATAGGGTATATGGGAATTTCCCGGTCTTATCTGTGAAAAGAAGATAAGAAATCAGGAACCAACAAACGACACAGAAAATGAAAACAAAAATCTTTTACTCAGCAATAGCTTCTGCCCTCCTGCTGATCATGCCGGCAGGAGAGATCAATGCATCTGACTCCGCCGACAGGAACAGGAAGGAGAAGGAGCAGCAGCAACTGATAACAATAAGAGGCAGGGTGGTAGACGTCGAGACCCACACTCCCCTTGTTTTTGCAGGAATAGCAGTGCAGGGAAGCAACATAGCTACCGTGACCAACCTTGACGGTGAATTTATCCTCAAGGTCAACAGCGACCAGACCGGGAACATTGAGGTCTCATATGTGGGCTACAAAAACAAGGTTGTGGACATAGAAGAGATGAAGACTAACGGACAGCGAAACGTGATCGAGCTCGAGACCGCTCTCATACCTATCAAGGAGGTTATCGTAAAACCCATCCTTCCCGATGAGATAATGTTGCAGGTCATAGACCGCTTCGATGAAAACTATCCCAAACTGCCCAATGACATGACCGGGTTCTACCGGGAAACTATCAGGAAAAACCGAAGCTATATCTCTATCGGAGAAGCTGCTGTTGAGATATTCAAAGCCCCCTACCAGAATGACCTTCGCTTTGACGCCGTCAGGATATTCAAGGGCAGGAAGAGCAATGACGTCGAGAAGATGGACACCGTGCTCTTCAAGCTCCAGGGTGGCCCCACAACCACACTCTATCTCGACGTGGTCAAGAACCCCGAAACATTCCTCACCAGGGAGGCACTCAACCAGTACGACCTGGAACTGTCAAGCATTGTGGTCATCGATGACAGAACCAACTATGTCATCAACTTCTACCAGAAGCCTTCGATAACCACACCCCTCTACCAGGGACGCCTCTTCATCGACATAGAAACATATGCCGTGGCACAGGCTGAATTCGCCTTCAACCTTGAAAACAAGGAGCTGGCAGCTTCAATGTTCATCAGGAAGAAACCGCTTGGCATGCAGGTGACCCCGGAGGTTACATCCTACTATGTACGCTACCGCGAGATGGACGGCAAATGGTACTTCAGCCACTCAAGGGCAGAGGTCAAGTTCAAGGTCAACTGGAAGAAGAAACTCTTCAACACCAACTATACCACAATGTCTGAACTGGCAATAACAGACCGCACAGAAGAGGATGTTGTTAAGTTTGCAGCCAGGGAGAGGATACGCCCGACCGACTTCTTCACCGAGGAGGTGGCAGCATTTGCCGATCCCGAATTCTGGGGTGACTATAACGTAATTGAGCCCGACCAGAGCATTGAGGCAGCCATAAGGAGACTGAGCAGGAAACTCAGATTCAGCGACAGAAACGAATAGGACGGGACGATGTGCGCATGAAGAGTGACAGTGAGATAATAGGGAGGATAAGGAACGGAGACAAACAGGAGTTTGAGAAACTGTTCCGATCCTCCTATGTTTCACTGGTACGCTATGCCAAAAGCATCCTCAGGGATCATGATACGTCTGAAGAGATAGTACAGGAACTGTTTTTCAAACTGTGGCACGACAGGGAGAATCTGAACATTAAAAGCTCTTTGAACGGCTATCTCTTCCGCTCGGTACACAACAGGTCGCTACATTATATCGAACATCAGCAGGTGATCAGCCGCCATGCCGGGGAAGTCGCCGCCAGAACACAGCTCTCCTCCGAACCCGTTACCGAGGCCTTATACTACAAAGAGCTCCAGGAAAAGGTTGCCAGAGTACTTGAACGACTGCCAGGAAGATGCAGGATGATATTCAGGATGAGCAGGTTCGAAGGACTGAAATATAACGAGATAGCTGAGAAGCTTGCTGTTAACTTAAAGACGGTTGAGGCAGACATGGGAAAAGCACTGAGGGAATTCAGAAAAGCATTAGCAGAACAATGAAAAAGAAAAATAATACAGGAAGAATGTCAGAACAGGATTGGGCTGATGCAGCCGCGTGGCTCTCGGGAGAGAGTACGGCAGGCGAAGAGGCTGCCCGGATCCTCGTTGATGAAGATAAGGATATAATGAAAAAGTGGAACGACCTTAAAAACATTGATAATGAAATCATTGATGTTGACAAAGCATGGGAGAAGCTGAACCGGAGGATAGAAACTGATACACCGGTCATAACCCTTAACAGGAGGTCATTCATGCGCTCCTTTGCAAGAATAGCCGCCACGGTCATCATCGTGACAGGACTGGGATGGCTGTTTTTCAAGGTGGCAGGTCCGGATAAGATCACGGTCTCATCAGCGTCCGATCAAAAGAACATCGAGGTGCTGCTCGCTGACGGCAGCAAGGTCTATCTCAACCGTAACAGCAGGCTGACATACCCGGAAAATTTCAGGAGCGACAGCCGGAAGGTTTCACTTGTCGGGGAAGCATTCTTTGACATCGCCGCCGACGCATCACGCCCCTTTATCATCGATGCCGGGAAAGCCAGTGTGAAGGTTCTCGGCACCTCATTCAGCGTCATGACCGACAACGGTAACAACGAGGTGGAAGTATATGTGGAATCAGGAACCGTGATGCTCTTCAGCGAAAACGGTTCTCACAATGTGATACTGGAACCTCAGTGCCTGGGACGCATCTCTGACAGAGGGGCATCACAGGCTGTAAACACAGATGCCAACTACCTCTCATGGCATACCGATATGCTTGTTTTCGACGGGGAGAGACTGGAGACGGTCTTCGCTGATCTCAAGCGTACATTCAATATCAGCATCGTGGCCGCAGACCCGGTCATCAATGAATACAGGCTGACCTCCCCCTTTGTTGATCAGCCTCATGATACAATTATTAGGGTAATTTGCACTACCTTTAACCTTCATTCTGTCAGGGAAGAAGGTGTTTACAGGCTTTATCCCGGGCAGGTACGGTAGAAACCGATGTGGCCAACATGTTCAGTGAGAAACAGGGGAATCTCTATTGCCGCCCTGCTTCTGCTGCCGTTACAGCTGTTTCCTCAGGATAACATCCTTGAAAGAGAGATAAGGCTGCCCGGCAACAGCATCAGGGCCTCGAAGGCTCTCAGCGAGGTAAGCAGACTTACCGGCTATCTCTTTACTTATGACTCCAGGATTATCAACTCAGACCGGAGCTTTGCGCTTCCCTCCCATGATATGCCGCTCCGGGAACTGCTGGACTCGGTATCGGGTGATCCTGATGTCAGGGTCTCAGTGATAGGCAAGCATATCATTCTGTATCGCGAGGCAACCATCCCGCCTGATGACTGGCAGGCAAACGACGACACCACGGCTGAGATATTTATCAGCGGCAGGGTCACCGATGCGGAGAGTGCTGAACCGCTTCCCTATGCAACAGTAGGCATCAGCCATCGCGGCAGAGGTACGGTGACTAACTTCAACGGCGATTTCATCCTGCGACTGAACAACCAGTTCCTTGATGACACACTCTCAATATCATACGTAGGCTATGTCAACCGCCTGATACCGGTCCGGAGCCTTCCCGGCAATATCCTGACCATCAGCATGGAGAGAGACTACATCCCCATCCCGGAGATAATCATCAGGGCCCAGGACCCTCACCTCATCATAAGAAAAATACTCTCTTCCATTGCCTCCAACTATGGAACCACTCCTGCCCTGCTTACGGGATTCTACCGCGAAGGGGTCTACCGCAGGAGGGAGCCTCAGGTCTATTCCGAAGCAGTGGTACAGATTTATAAAAGCCCCTATGCAAGATCACTGCAGAATGACCAGATAAAGGTGCTGCGCAGCCGTAAGATCGAGAACCTTGAGGTAAAGGATACCCTGGCTGTCAGACTGAAGGCGGGACTGAGTGCAACACTCACCCTGGATGTCATGAAAAACCGCTTCGATTTTCTTGACCCCGCCTCTTTCAATTCCTATGAATATCATCTGACAGATATTGTAACCATTGACGACCAGTCGGCATTTGTAGTATCATTCCGCCAGAGGGAAGACATTACAGAACCTCTCATGAAAGGCGACATCTATATCAACGTCGACAACTATGCAGTGGTGCTAGCCGATTTTGAGATCAACCCTCTCTTTATTGACCAGACAGCCACAGCCTATATCAGCAGGCTGCCCCGCGCCTATTCCATGAGACCCGAGTATGTCAGGTACAGGGCCAGCTACCGTACTGTCAACGGAAGATACTACCTGTCGCATGTCAGGGGCGACCTGGGCTTCCTGGCCCGGGGCAGGAAGAGGCTCTTCAACAGCCGCTTCAATATATTCTTTGAGATGGCTGTCACAGACCACCGTACAACAGATGTCGCCCGATTTGATCATGATGAACTGGCCCCGGCATATTCGGTATTCTCAAACACCATTACCGGATATGACGCCGGTTTCTGGAAGGGCTTCGATTTCCTCAAGCCCGAAGAGGATCTTGTTGAAGCACTGCAAAGACTGGAAATACGCCTCGGTGAGTTCGGCGGACAGGACACACCTCAATAGCTCTCAAGCACATCATAAAGAGCCGTGAGATCAGGAGTAAGTATGATCTCCGTCCTCCTGTTCTTCTGCCTCGAGTCAGCAGTCTTTCTCGTATCTACGGGCATATACTCGCTCCGGCCTGAAGCAACAAGACGTTTGGGGTTGATGTTGGTGTCATGCGTGAGTACCCTGACGACGGTTGTAGCCCTCTTGACGCTCAGGTCCCAGTTATCAAGTATCTGCTGTCCGGGTGCCGCCCTGTAGGGCACATCATCGGTATGGCCCTCAATGGTGATGGTGACATCGGGGTTCTTTTCCAGCAGCGCCCCAAGCTTGCGCAGAGCGGTGCGTCCGTTGGCGTCTATCTCGTAGCTTCCCGTCTTGAACAGCAGCTTGTCATCCATTGAGACATACACCTGCCCGTTCTTCATGGTTACGGTGAGCCCGTTGTTCTCAAAGCCAAAAAGTGCATCCGACACCTTTTCCTTGAGCTCCTTCACCGCCTTCTGTTGCGCATCAAGCATCTTCTCAAGCTCAGTCAGCCTGGCATTGCGCCTCTCAAGCTCATAGGTCAGCTCCTCCAGGGTGGCCTTCTTTGTGTCAAGGTTTATCTCAAGATCACGCATGAGATTCTCTTTCTGCTGCAGATCAGCCTGTGCCTGCCTGAGCTCAGCCAGCAGCCGCTGCGTCTCCTGCGCCTTGCCTGCCGCCAGCTCCTGCCCCGCCCTCTGCAGCTCCTCATACCTCGCCGAGAGGCTGCCCAGTTCCTCTCTCCTTTGAGTCAGCTCTGAGCGCACTTCGCCCAGCTCCTCCTCCATCCTTTCAGCGTCGTTGGTGAGCTGCATTGACCGCGTTGTCAGCTCCCTGTTCGACATTGAAAGCCATATGTTCTCTGCCTTGAGCGAGTCACGCTCTGACAACAGCATTAGACTCTTGTCATTCAGCGTATTGTATCTCTTCCCCGTAACACATGAAGCTGCAAGAAAGATTGTCATCACGACCGGAAAAATAAGATTGAGCCTGTTCATGACCTGTCTGTTTTTTAACCACACCCCGTCTGCGAATTAAACAATAAATGAGAAACCATGTTATTGAAAACATCATGATTAATTAACAATAAAAAAAAATTACAAGCCTTGCCGGACGAAGGTCATTTGTAACAAAAGTTAAAATATAAGTATCTTTGCCCGGTCTTTTACTACCTTTAACTGATGTCAGAAAAAGAGCAGCTGCTTGACGGAATCAACACTCCTGAGGACCTCAGGAAGCTCGACAGGCTTGACCTGGTGCGACTCAGTGACGAGCTCAGGCAACATATCATTGACGAGGTAAGTACCAACCCCGGTCACTTCGGTGCCAGTCTTGGGGTGGTAGAGCTTACCGTAGCCCTCCATTATGTATATAATACTCCCTATGACAAGATAGTCTGGGATGTCGGACATCAGGCCTACGGACACAAAATCCTTACCGGACGCAAGTCACAGTTTCATACCAACCGTAAGTACAAGGGCATCAGCGGCTTCCCGCGCATGGCCGAGAGTGAATATGACGCCTTCGGTGTGGGACACTCCTCAACATCCATCTCCGCAGCCCTTGGCATGGCCGTGGCAGCTCAGGCCAAAGGCGAAAAACGCAAGGTGGTGGCAGTGATTGGCGACGGCGCCCTGCAGGCAGGACTGGCATTTGAAGGACTGAATAACGCCGGGAACGAGAAGGCTGACCTCCTGGTGATCCTCAATGACAATAATATTTCAATAGACGCCAGTGTCGGAGCCCTCAAGGAGTACCTCCTCGACATCACCACCAGCCGTACCTACAACAGGTTCAAAGATAAGGTCTGGCGTCTCATGGGACGCTACAGGAGAGTGGGCGCCCGGGCACGGATACTTGCTTCACAGATTGAGGGAGGTATCAAGGGTACAGTGCTGGAGCAGAGTAACCTCTTTGAGGCACTCAAGTTCAGGTACTTCGGACCTATCGACGGTCATGACGTGCTTCACCTGACACGCGTTCTCGAAGACCTCAGGACCATCCCCGGACCCAAGATCCTGCATTGTGTCACGATAAAGGGAAAGGGATTTCCCAGGGCAGAAGAACTGCAGACCGTGTTTCACGCTCCCGGCAAGTTCGACAAATGTACCGGAGAGCTGATCAGACCTGCTGACTGTGCCAAACACCCTCTCTACCAGGATGTGTTTGGCCATACCGTCCTGGAACTGGCACGGCAGAACGACAGGATAGTGGGCGTTACACCGGCAATGCCTACAGGCTGCTCGCTAAATATAATGATGAAGGAGATGCCCGGCAGAGCCTTTGACGTTGGGATCTGCGAGCAGCATGCGGTGACTTTCTCTGCCGGTATGGCTGCCAACGGTATGATCCCCTATTGCAATATCTACTCTTCGTTCATGCAGCGTGCCTATGACCAGGTGGTGCACGACGTAGCCATACAGGGCCTGAAGGTGATCTTCTGCCTCGACCGGGGCGGACTGGTAGGCACCGACGGTGCTACACACCACGGTTTCTTTGATATTGCCTTTATGCGCAACATACCGGGCATGATCACCGCCGCCCCGATGGACGAGGTGGAATTGCGCAACATGATGTACACGGCACAGCTCGACAGCGTGAAAGGACCGTTCAGCATACGCTATCCCCGGGGTGCCGGCGTGATATGCGACTGGCAGAAGACGTTTGAAGAGATACCTGTGGGCCGGGCCAGGCTGATAAGCGAGGGCGGTGACATCGCGGTGCTGAGCCTGGGCCATCCGGGTAACTTTGTGGTTGAAGCCGTTAAAGGACTGCGCGACAGTGGCATCTCGGTGATGCACTATGACATGCGCTTCGCCAATCCGCTTGACGGGGAGGTACTCCATGCGGTGATGAAGCGTTTCCGCAGGATCATCACCGTCGAGGACGGTATGATCAAGGGAGGTTTTGGCAGCGCCGTGCTGGAGTTTGCGGCAGACCATGGCTATGCGGTTGAGATACGGCGCATGGGCATACCCGACTACTTCGTGGAACACGGCTCCCAGAAGGAGCTGTGGCATGAGTGCGGGTATGATGCGGACGGAATAAG
>CAZFIF010000045.1:0-15665 GCA_964519065.1 uncultured Rikenella sp. | reverse complement strand
CGGTAAGAAACCGGGAAATGATTCAGCTCTCCGGAAAACATGTGAATTTATTATGCCATAGCAATGAAACCGTAGGTTTTACGGTCTGATGGAGGATAAAAAGAAGATCGCCGGAGCTCGTGAAACCAGTGCTTGCCTGACGACCCTGAAAGAATAAAAAAAGACCGCCGGCGTGCAGATTCAACTGCTTCACCGGGCGGCCTCTTCAGTGATATGAGTATCTCTTATTTTTCCCGGTATACCCTTACCCAGTCGATCTCCATGGATGAGATCCCTCCGATGGGCTTGTCCACTCCGCCGGCAAGGTTGATATACATCTCCTCCTGGGGCACGCCGGTTGTCTGGCGCATCACCTCCACGCCGTTGATCTTCCATATGAGGCTCTGAGACGTCCACTCGAGGGTGTATATGTAGAAGTCAGAGAGATATCTTGATCCGATGCTCTTTTTGTAATGGTTGCCAGGGGAGGAGAAGAGGTCAAACCAGACCTTGCCGCCGCCTGACCTGCATACGTCAACATGAGGTGTTATGCGGTCACCGATCAGCCAGAAGGCATTGCGTACATTGTGGTCGGCAAGCTTGATCTTGGCAGAGAAGATCCCGTACTTCTGCCTGAAGGAGGCACCTGTGTTTATTATGCCGGAAGTAAAATTGAAATCCTTGTTATAGAAACCCTTGGACGCATCCCACACCTTGCCGTTTATCTTCTGCGGTTTGGTGATGATGCGAAGCACGCTGTGACGCACCTCGAAGTTGTCAGAAGGAGTGTAGCAGTGAAGGTCGGTGGCAATACTGTAGCTGTCGTGAAGCAGTTTATCGCCCCAGTAATATTTGTTGATCCATTTGCTGCTGTCAGGGGCAGTTCCGTCGAACTCATCACTGAAAGTGAGCTTGCGGTTTTTGAGAATATCAAACTTGTTGGAATCCTTAACGCTGAAGTACCATTTGATGTCAGGGGAATTCTTCAGGGTCTCGTACTCCTTAAGCTCCTTGAACATCTCCGTCTTTTCGAACCGGCGCTTGTCAAGAAGGTACTCTTTCCTCTCGGTAAACTCCTTCGTCTTAAGATACTCCTGGAGTTCATGGTACCTGTTCAGGCGGGCGGAATCCTTAACCGCGGTGTAGTTTTGATATTCCTTCGAGTTGCGGAACTTATAGTAGGAAACAATATCTGAGGCACTGCTCTTGGTTTTGAGCTCCTGTAGCTTCTGATATTCGGGAGTATCCCTGAATGTGACGGGCTTCATGTTTTTCTTCAGCAGGAATGCCGATGAGGTCACCAGGGCCTGCAGTTCCGAAAACCTCTTTACCTTTTCGGGATTAAGGTTCTTCTTAACCTCCCTGTCGCCCTTCAGTTTCTTAAACTCCAGCCATTTGCCATACTCTTCGGTATCTTTGAAAGTCACCGGTTTCATTTTCTCCTTCTGTTTGAAATCAGGAGATTGAACATACAGTTTCAGCTCCTCGATCTCCTTTATCCTGGATGAACCATCGAGAGACATGAAGTTTTTAAGTTGGGCGCTGCCCTCGGTCCTGAAATATGATACAATGTCCTTCGCCTTCTGCAGGCCCATGTATTCTCTCTCCCTGGCATGCTCCTCCGAGCCTTTGTATGAGAGCGATTCTATCTCCTTTCTCTTCTGTTGAAATCCGGCGGAGTTGACGCTTTCGTGAAGACGGTTGTAATCTGCCAGCGCTTCCGAGCCGGCAAAGGCAATCATCTTTTCATACTCGGCAATCAGAGCCTTCTCTTCCTGTTCGATCTTGGAGGTTGAGGGGATCATCCCCAGCATCAGCTTTAAGGTTGACATTGCAGGTTACTTTTTGGTATGGTACGGTTAAAGTTAAAAATCTTTCAAACAATATAAACGGCATCGGCCAATTATTTGTTACTTAGGCAATAACAAACAAAATGGACCGGTTTTCGACAAATAGTTTATTTTCAACAGAATAAAAACGGATGAAAAAGCTCATTATTGTTACCCTTGTGATAATGGTGGCATCATGCGCCACGATGAAGCAAACACCCCAACCCGGGGAGGAGGACCAGGACCATCTTATCCTTGCCACGCTATGGTACCAGAAATCAGCCGAGATGCGTGCTCTGTACTACCAGTGTTTCCGCAATGCAGAGATTGCACTTGCCGAGAATCTGGCATGGGCAGACGGTGTTCTGCCCCCGGCAGTTGTGCTTGACATTGACGAGACAGTGCTTGACAACTCGCCTTTCCAGGGATGGCAGGTTATGGAGAGCAAGTCGTTCAACAATGACGACTGGAGACGCTGGGTGGAGCTTGCATGCGCGGCGGCACTCCCCGGAGCAGTTGAGTTCACCCGTTACGCCGACTCGCTGGGAGTGGAGGTCTTCTACGTGTCAAACAGAACCGTGCAGGAGATGGGGCCGACGATTGAAAACATGACGGCCTTGGGATTTGCCAATGCCGACAGTATGCATATGCTTCTGAAGGAGACTTCTTCATCAAAAGTAGAAAGGAGGGCGAAAATCGGAAATGATTATGATATCATCCTGCTTATAGGCGACAACCTGGCTGACTTCAGCGGCATCTACGAAGACCGTGGTGATGACCTCGGCTTCGCTGCCGTTGAGGCCGACAGGGAGCTTTTTGGCTCACAATACATTATCCTGCCTAATCCCATGTACGGCAACTGGCTCAATGAGCTGATGAAGCGCTCAGGCAGGGGTACCACACGCGACAGGCTGGTGCGGATGCTGGTGACGTTTTAGGTATGAAGATCGGAAGGTCTGAGGATCTGACTTCCTGTGAGTCTTATGTATTGCAGTCTTGCAGTCTTGCAATCTTGCGCGTAGCGCATCACGTATTGTAGTTATCATGTCTGATAATAAGTATTGACTATAAAGATAGACGAATATTTAAAATTTATTTGCACGTCTATAAATATAGACGTATATTTGTTGTGAAGGATTGATTAAATAATACCCGTTTGCGGGTATTACTGATGTATTATTTAAAATGGTGATCATGCAACTGACAAAGGCAGAAGAGCAGATAATGAAGATATTATGGGATCTTGAAGAGGGTGTGGTCAAGGATATTAGAAAGAAGTTTGATAATCCGAAGCCTGCTCGCAATACAATCTCAACTGTGTTGAAGGTGCTCGAGAATAAAGGCTATGTTGGCCATAAGGCATATGCCAATGTATTTCTTTATTATCCTCTGGTATCGAAGAGTGAGTATTCAAAGCATCAGTTATTCAATCTTCTTGAAGGGTATTTCAACAATTCTTTCCCTGCTATGACCTCTTTTTTTGCCAGGGAAAAGAACCTGTCAGTAAAGGATCTTGACCGGATCCTTGAAGAGGCCCGCAGGGAAATGAAAGATGACCAACAGGATTAAGATATGGAAGGAATCGCACTTTTTCTTCTTAAATCGGCCGCATGGCTGTCGGGATTTACACTGGTTTACATTCTGTTTCTCAGGAAGGAGAGGTTCTTCAGGCTTAAGAGAGCCTACCTTTTTGCCGGAATGGTTATGTCGTTGCTTCTTCCTCTCATAACTGTCCACTACAGGGTGGAACTACCGGCTCCTGTGGTTCAGGAAGCGAATACAGGAGCGGTTGATATTATGCTTCAGCCCGCAGCGGCACCCGGGCCTCAGGAAGGAAAGCAACCATTGCTGTTTTTTCTGCTGTTGTACGCAACAGGAATGATACTGTTATTGTTTCGTACACTTCTTTATTTCCATTCTCTTTACCGTGCCATACGCAGTGCCTCGGTGAAAAGGGAAGGGGAATTGTTCCTGATAAGAACTGAAAAATATACCTCGGCTTTCTCATTTTTCAATTATGTCTTTATCAATCCTTCAGTGAGTGAGCAGGAGGTCAGGGAGATTCTGAACCATGAGCTGGTGCACCTCAAAAATAAGCATTGGTTCGATCTCCTGATTGTTGAGGTGATGAGCCTGATTCAATGGATGAATCCCTTTGCCTGGGTATATTCAGCCCTGGTCAGGCAAAACCACGAACACCTTGCCGACGAAGAAGCGTTGCAGAACTCATCTGACCCGGCAGCTTACAGGGCGGCTCTTCTGAACCAGGTCTTCAACGCCCGGTTGCTAAGCCTCTCTAATTCATTCAGTTTTTCGTTTAACACAAACAGATTTGAAATGATGAAAAAGATAGCATTTTCTCCCTACAGGAAGCTTAAGCTTCTTGTCGTACTACCTCTTGCGGCAGCGCTGTTCTATGCATTCGCATCACCCAGGTATGTCTATTCAGATCCCATCCCTCCCTCTGAACAAACCGTTATAATGCCCGATGTACTTGCCCAGGCTATCGTCAGGGGAGTAGTCTTCAAGGAAAATGGCACCCCCTTTCCGGGTGTAAGTGTGAATGTGTCAGGATCAATGATCACCACAATCACCGATTCTGACGGCAGGTTTGAATTCATAAGTATACCCGAAAACACTATCCTTCTTTTTCGCCATAAAGGATATAAGTTATTACCTCTTAAACCGCAGGGCGACAAGGAGATGTCAGTTAAGATGATTCCCGATCCTGATTATATCGATCCGGCAACAATAAAGCCAGATCCATCCAAAATATTACCGTTAGTCGTGGTTGATGGAGTCGTTACCGATGAGAACGAGAGAACCGTGATGGAAAGGATGAGTGACGACCTGGGACTGTATAAACGCCTGACACCAGAGGAGGCCGTAGCCAAATACGGAAATAAGGGATCTGCAGGTGCAGTTGAATACTATTCAGTCAAAAAGGCAAGGGAAATGGGCGAGAATGTTCCTCTTCGCAGAAAGAATGAGGATGATTTTCCGACTTTTGAAGGCAATTCCTACCTGGCCTTCAATAACTGGGTGGTAAGTCGTACTACTTATCCTGTTGAGGCTGGAAGAAATGGCATTGAAGGGTGGGCCCATGTAAGCTATACGGTAAATACCGATGGTTCGGTTACAAACGTCAAACCGGCCGGAGCAACAAACACGCTACTTGGTATGGCCCTTGCTGAAGTTATAAGGACATCCCCGTTGTGGACGCCTCCCGTGAACCCGGAGATGAATGAACCGTTCACAGCCGAAGTAGTTGCCAAATTCACGCTGCCTGATAAAGTAAGCAATGGTGAAATATTCACAGTTATAGAAGAAATGCCGGCGTATCCGGGTGGAGATCAGGCCTTATTCAATGATCTCTACGAAAACCTGGAATATCCTCCCGAAGCAAAAGAACAGGGAATTCAGGGAAGGGTCATACTACGATGTGTTGTTACAGCTGAAGGCAAAACGGCAGACGTCACTGTGATCAGAAGCGTTCATCCCCTGCTTGATGCAGAGGCTGTAAAAGCGTTGAGCGGAATAGGAAACTGGATTCCGGGGAAACAGGGCGGCAAGCCGGTTGATGTTTACTATGCCATACCGATTAATTTCTCAATTAAATAGGATACTGTCAAGGAATAGCTGGTTTGTGGTCAGTCGAATAAGAGATCCGGAGGAGAAATACTCTTCCGGGTTTTTTCTGTTCTGAGGGGCTGTTGCATTGCAGCATAATATATTCATGCCATTAACAATAATAATGTAAATTAAAAAAATAGTTTTATATTTGCATGAATAATTTGAACCCTATGTATATAAAAAGAATACTGGAAGGAGAAATCAGGCGATCAATTGAGAATGTGCCTGTAACCGCAATAATCGGTCCGAGACAATGTGGAAAATCAACCCTTGCCAGGCACATTACTGCTGAAATGGGAAATACTGTTTTTCTGGATCTTGAAAAGCCCTCGGATCTTGCAAAGCTTGATAATCCAGAATGGTATCTTGCATCACAAAGCCACAATCTGATTGTTCTTGATGAGATTCAAAGAAAACCCGACCTGTTTCCTCTTATCAGAAGTCTTGCCGACGAATGGAATCAGAATGGTAAATTTCTGATCCTGGGTTCTGCTTCTCCTGAGCTATTGAAACAGTCATCGGAATCATTGGCCGGAAGAATATCATACAAAAAACTTACTCCTCTGGTATGGAATGAAATTTACACGGTTTATAACATGGAAACCTACCTGACGAGGGGTGGTTTTCCAAGAAGCCTGCTGAACAAAAGTGATAAAATGGCTGCCGGTTGGATCGATGATTTTATCACCACCTTTATTGAGCGCGATCTTCTCTTCTGGGCCGGGGTTTCACCTCTTGCAGTCAGGAGAATATGGCAGATGCTGGCATACAATAACGGGCAAACAATTAATTATTCCTCATTTGGGAATTCACTGGGAGTAAGTAATACCACAGTTAGAAATTATATAGATCTTCTGAATGGGACTTTTATGCTGGAGATAGTGCCGCCGTATTACAGAAATTTCGGAAAGAGAATTGTGAAAGCCCCCAAAATATATATTGCTGATAACGGGTTAACCGCCAGACTGCTCGGGATTTCAGGCTTTGAACAACTCTCAGGACACTCTGTTTTTGGTTCTCTTTGGGAAAGCCTGGTGCTTACCAGCCTGAAGGGAATCCTGCGGGGGGCTTCCGTCTATTACTACAGAACCAGTAATGGAGCCGAACTCGATTTTATAACGGAGATAAACGGCAAACTGATTGCTGTTGAGTGCAAGGCTTCCAAATCACCCTCATTAACCAGGGGAAACCACTCTGCAATAGAGACCATAAAACCAGATCATGTTTTTGTTGCAGCACCCGTTGATAATGGATGGTCCATGAACAGGGGCATAGACGTGGTTTCTGTCAGCGAGCTCGTTGACAGGCTTGGTGTTTTGTAATCCCGATTTATTTCCCCGGAAGTTAATCCCGGGCCCTTTGGCAAAAAGTCAGGGAACTTGTTCAGGGCGGGATCTGAAGAAGATTATCCGCGATTCAGAGTGACTGATGCACCTGCACACAAAAATTTCCATGAAAAACTTGCTTTTTCTTAAATAGTGTTTTATCTTTGACCGACCGTTCAGTCATAAAAACGGTTTTTTATGGGGGGATTTATTGGTTAACCGGTCATTCAAAAAAGCAGGGGCATGTCACCAAGAACTCCGGATCAGTTTGAGATGATGAGGGAGGAGAAGAGAAACCTCATCATGAATGTGGCACTGGAACACTTTTCCAACCAGGGGTTCCAGGCTACAACAATAACCCATATAGCAAAGCATGCAGGCATCTCAAAGGGCCTCATGTACAACTATTTCAAAAGCAAGGAGGACCTGCTTACGGCTATCATGGACAGGTCGGTTACGGAGATATACGGATATTTCAATCCTGATCACGACAGCCACCTTACCCCCGGGGAATTTGAACTCTTCATCCGTAAAGTCTTTGAAGTTCTTCATGAGAAGAGGCAGTTCTGGAAACTGCTCTTCAGAATTATGATGCAACCGGGAGTCTATGAGAAGCTGTTTGGGGAGGAGTCCGGCTCACTATCAATATCAGGACGGCCCTTCAGGGAATACACCGAAAATATGATGAGCCTCCTGGTGGAATACTTCCGGAAAAAGGGAGAAAATGCCGGGCCCGACTATGACCCGATGACCGACCTGCTGATGTTTATCAATGCGATAAAGGGTTTTGCCATAACTTCAATTTTCTCCGAGGAACAATACCAGGGTGAATATTTTGCAAAAGTCACGGATGCACTTATAAAGAGATACAAATAAGACTTGTATGGGCAGGAGCTCACAACAGGATATGATTAATTTAATCATGCAAAGTACATGCGATCAACAACTTAAATTATTAAACAGGAATGAAATTTACATGAGCAATAGTTCACAACAGGAGTTTATTATTAACTCATGTAAGTAGCAGTAGAACAATAAAATAAAAATCAATTAGTCTAATGAAACTAACAGATCAGATAATCGCAGGTATCGCGCTGCTCCTCCTGCTGCCGGCCGGCGGGCAGGCTGCGGCACAGCAGCTGAGTGCCAGGGAGATCGTCAAAAAAGCCGATGAGAAATTCAACGGCGAGATGTCAGGCTACAGTGTGATGAGCATGACCATCGTGCGTCCCACATGGCAGCGTACCCTGGAGTTTAAATCGTGGGCCATGGAAAATGACTTTGCCCTCACACTCATCACCGCACCCGCACGCGAAAAGGGACAGACCTTCCTCAAGCGCGGCACGGAGATGTGGAGCTGGAATCCCGCCATCAACAGGCTTATCAAGCTGCCGCCCTCCATGATGTCACAGGGATGGATGGGGTCAGACTACACCAATGATGATATCCTCAGGGAGTCGTCAGTGGTGGAAGACTACAACCACACCTTCGAGGGTGAGGAGGAGATCGACGGCCGCATGTGCCACAGGATAAGGCTGACGGCAAAGGATGATGCTGACGTCCTCTGGAGTCACCAGCTGTGGTGGGTTGACAAGAATGAATACATTGTCCTCAAAGCCGAGCTCTACGATGAGGACGGCTACCTGGTCAGGACGGAACGGGGCACCGATCTTAAGACAATGGACGGAAGGTTCATACCTACGACCATTGAGCTGGTCCCCGCCGAGGAACCGGGCCGCAAGACCATCCTGAAAATAATAGAGGCAAAATTCAATGTGAAAATTGAAGAGAGCTTCTTCTCTCAGCAGAATATGAAAACCATCAGATAGTGTCCATCAAATACCCAATGGCATGAAGCTTACATGAACAGAAACGGACAATTGGATATGATCTTTTATGTAAGTTTCATTAGACCAACGGAATAAAAAGTAAATAAGCTAATGAAAAACCATCAGCTTGCCTGGAGAAATCTATGGCGAAACAAAAGAAGGACCCTCATTACGGCGGCGTCAGTATTCTTTGCAGTGTTCTTTGCTCTGATAATGAGGTCGTTTCAGCTGGGGACATACGAAAAGATGTACAGGGATGTCATCGAATCGTACTCCGGCTACCTGCAGCTTCAGCACACTGACTACCTTGATGAATCAAGTCTTGACAACGGGTTTGTACTTGAGCAGTCACTTACTGACATCATAGAGGCGGACCCCAATGTCACAGGGGTTATCCCGAAGCTGGAATCGTTCGCACTGGCCGCCGCCGGAAGTCGTACCCAGGGCGTGATGGTGATAGGAATGGATCCTGACAATGAGCAGAAGACGCTGAACATCAGGAACCGTCTCATTAAGTACCGTCTGACCCCTGAGGCAACAGAAGCTCTTAAGGAAGAGAACCTTCCGGGCCGCACGGCAAAGCTCCTGGATGTTTTTTCCGGTGAGGCCTATACCGATGAAAAGAGTCTTATCTCTGACCTCGTCATAAGCGATGATGATTCAGCAGCTGTGATGCCTCTCTTCAGGAGGTATGCCTCACTCGACAACCGTTACCTCACTTCGGCGGATTCAGGCCGTGCGGTCATAGGTTACGGCCTTTCACGTTATCTCAGAGCCGACGTGGGAGACACACTGGTGGTGATGGGGCAGGGCTATCACGGGGTATCTGCTGCAGGTCTCTTCGTGATAAAGGGGATAGTGAGCATGCCAAACCCCGAGATTGACAATGCATTCGTCTACATCACGCTTGCAGATGCACAGTATCTCTATGCTGCGCCTGAAATGGTCACCTCGGCCATAATAAGTATAAGCGATACAGATGACAAAGCGCTTCTGCAGACGCAGCAGCGGCTGGCCGCATCATGCAATGACGGGCTGGTCATCCGCAACTGGAAGGAGATGAATGCCCTGCTGCTGAACCAGATGGAGGCTGACAACAAGAGCGGGGCCATCATGGTAGGCATTCTATACCTGGTGATAGCCTTCGGTGTATTTGGTACCGTGCTTATGATGATGGCTGAACGAAGAAGGGAGTTTGGAATGCTGGTCTCCATAGGTATGCAGAAGCGCAAGCTGGCCGGCATAGTAGGCATGGAGATGCTCTT
Organism: uncultured Rikenella sp.; assembly: GCA_964519065.1. GTDB lineage: Bacteria > Bacteroidota > Bacteroidia > Bacteroidales > VadinHA17 > SR-FBR-E99. Next base: position 5,805 of record CAZFIF010000045.1, on the reverse strand, counting down.
TATCGGGATGCTCGGTGTGGTGGCAGGAGTTGCCGCCTCGCTCCCCATTGTCTTCTACGGCTATGCAAGACCACTTCGCTTTACAGGTGAGCTGGCAAGAATGTACGAGGAGTACGGATTTGAGCCGGTGATGCCCATGCTGCTTCCTGATACATATTATCTGTGGCAGGCAGTGATTGTGCTGCTGATACTGCTCATTGCCATCACCTTCAGTGTGCGGAGGATTTTCAAATTGAACATAATAAATGCTCTCAGAGCCTAATATTACAGTAAGATGATAACATCCATTGCATGGAAGAATGTCTGGAGGAACAGGACCCGGAGCCTGACCGTGATAGCTGCCGTGACCGTTGGCGTCTTTGCGGGCGTCTTTGCCATGGCTGCCATCAACAGCTCTATTGTTCAGCGTATCGATGCTGCCATCAATGAGGAGCTGTCGCATATCCAGGTAAACAACCCCGGGTTCAGGGGCAGCAGTGACATCGCCAGTGTGATAGCCGATCCGGAAAGGGTAGAGTCAGTACTCAAAAACACGCCCGGTGTAACCAATATTACCGAACGGATCATCGTGCGGGGAATAGCCTCAACGTCTGCCGGGAGTGCGGGTGTGGAGATCACGGGCATTGATGTTGAAAAGGAGCAGCAGATGTTTACCCTGAAGGATCGTCTGATACCCGGTACAGGAAGCTATTTCGGCGCTGATACCAGGCTTAACAGCGCCTTTATCGGCGAGAAGCTGGCGAAGGAGCTTTACATTATCCGGTATATCCTGACGGAGGAGTCTTTTGCCGCCCTTGAAACCGAAGGTGTTCCGGCGGTCGTGGCCGAAAAACTCAAACCCCTCGAAAACCAGAGGTTCAGCACCGAGAAGAAGCTGTCGGAGGCTTTTTCCGGATTACTCTCCGCCAAGGAGGTGAAGCTTTACGGCATGAAGATTAAGGAGGCAGCCTGGTCATACCGTGAGGGTTCAAAGATCATCCTTACTTTTCTTGATGCAAATGGCACGCAGACCGGAGCTGCATTCCGCATTACCGGCATATTCCGTACGAACAATGACTTTTTCGAGGCTATGTCTCTGTTTGTTCCACGTGATGAGCTGCTCCGCCTCACAGGGATGAAAGAGGGGCAGTACCACCGCATCATTGCCAGACTAGAGAACGATGACCTGACTGACAAAGCCGCCGCTGCTGTAAAGGAATCCCTGCCCGGTCTGGAGGTGATGAGCTGGAAACAGATACAGACAGACCTGGCAATGATAGCTGATTACGTAAACCAGATATACGGCATCTTCATGGTCTTGATCCTTGCAGCCCTTGCCTTCGGCATTGTAAACACCATGCTGATGGCGGTACTCGAGCGCACCCGTGAGCTGGGCATGCTCTCAGCCATAGGGATGAATCGCCGGCGTGTCTTCAGCATGATCATGCTTGAATCAGTATTTCTTTCAATAGTCGGAGGATTTGCGGGGATGGCTGTAAGCGCCATTGTGATAGCCATCACCAATCATACCGGCATCAACCTGGTGAAGTATGCTGAGGGTCTTGAAGCCTTCGGATACTCAGCCCATCTCTATCCAACAATCGGGGCAGATTTCTTTATCATGCTCACGGTAATGATTGTGATCACAGGGGTCATCTCAGCCATCTATCCTGCCAGGAAAGCATTGCAGCTCAATCCTGTAGAAGCATTAAGAGGAGAATAACCAGAAAAAAAACAATACGATGAAAGTAGTTGAAATCAATGATGTCTTCAAGACCTATCATGATACCGAGGTTGAGGTGAAAGCCGTCAACGGCGTCACTCTCAGTTTTGAAAAAGGCGATTTTGCCGTGATAGTGGGTCCGTCGGGCTCAGGCAAGACCACTCTCCTGAACCTCATAGGAGGTCTTGATCAGCCCACCGCAGGGGAGATCATAGTGGCGGGGCACAGGCTTTCGGAACTGAAGCCTTCCGAACTTATAGACTTCCGCATGGATCATGTGGGGTTCGTCTTCCAGTCGTACAACCTCATACCCGTTCTCACTGCGGCGGAGAACGTGGAGTTCATAATGAGCCTGCAGAAATGGCCGAAGGAAAAGCGTATGGCCCGCACTGACGAGATGCTGCAGTCTGTAGGTCTTGCTGATCGTCACAGGAGCCGTCCGTCACAGCTCTCCGGAGGGCAGCAGCAGCGTGTTGCCGTGGCCCGTGCCCTGGCACCGCGGCCACAGTTTATCCTGGCTGATGAACCTACAGCCAACCTTGACACCAAATCAGCCGAAACCCTGCTTGACATCATGGAAAAACTGAACCGCGAGGAGGAGATGACCTTTATATTCTCCACGCATGACATACGTGTAATGAAAAGGGCACGCAGGGTCATAACCCTCGAGGATGGCAGGGTGGTTTCTGACGAAAGGACAAACCATAATTCATGAAGCGAACACTACTTACGGCAGCTCTTCTGATTTGCACAATGCTTCTGTCACCCGCCTTCGCCGGCATCAGCCCGGACGTTACGGCAAGTGATAGGGAGAAGCCAGCGACCGTTCTCACTGGGGTACCCAAGGAAAAGGAGAAACAGATCAGCCTCACTGCCGGGGGATATGCCTCCTGGCTTCATACTGCCATCTTTGAAAAGCCTGCAGAGACCTGGATCAACAGCAGCATGCTTCATAACAGGCTTAACTTCAGGGCTTATGCCGGCAGTAAAGTAACCTTTGCCCTTGAACTGCGCAACAGGTTCGTCACCGGCGATATGGTTGCCCTGGATCCGGGTTACGTAACAGGACTTTCGGCAGACAACGGATGGATCGATCTTTCATGGAACATATCCAAAGGGGGCTCCTATGTCCTGAACACCATGATTGACAGGGCATATCTTGACGTAACGCTGGGCAGGCTGCAGGTCACCGCCGGACGCCAGCGCATCAACTGGAGCCAGTCGCTGGTATGGAACCCCAATGACATCTTCAACACCTATTCATTTTTTGATTTCGACTATGTTGAGCGGCCGGGCAGTGACGCCATCCGGCTGGTATATTCCACCGGCCCCTCTTCTGCTGCCGAGGCTGCCGTCAAGGTCAACAGCCGGGGTCAGGTCACCGCGGCTGCGCTTTTCCGCTTCAGCCTGCTGAACACAGACCTCCAGCTTTTTGCCGGTGAGACCGATGAAGAGTTCTTCACCGCCGGAACCGGATGGTCAGGTAGCGTGGGTCCGTTTTCGGTCAGGGGTGAGGCAACGCTCTTTTCGCCATTCAGCAGCTCCGGGCATGATGGGAGCACCGTGATTGCCACCGCCGGTATTGACAGGGCCTTCTCTGACAGGTTTACAGCCATGGTTCAGCTGATGTACTCAAACCGACCACTGTTGCTCGACAACTTCACTGACCTGTATGAGGGGGGCCTGACGGCCAGAGACCTCGCCTTCTCAGAGTTCAGCGCCGTGGGACAGGTAACATGGTCCCCTATGCCTCTTCTCAGTATCTCCCTTTCAGCTATGTGGTATCCGGACCTGGATGGATGGTATGCCGGCCCTTCAGTAGATGTTTCACTGGCAGAGAACGTCGATTTCTCACTGCTATGGCAGCATTTTGACATGAGCCTTGCAACCACTGAGACGAAGCTCAACCTGGGCTTCCTGAGGATCAGGTATAGTTTCTGAAACCTCCTTGTGTTAACACACACAAATACAAGTAAATAATAATTTGACACATAGAGGTTCTTCCTATAAACCGGGAAAGGCTATCATACAGATCAGGTCAATTATTATATAATGAAATTTTCATACTTTTACGGAGTTAACTCCGAAAGTATGTCACTGGTCCATGAACTTGAGAAATCCGGGAACTGGTTATTCAGACGCAGAAGCTGGCTGCCTGTCGTGATTCTTGTTCCGGCAACAGTATATCTCTTCATCGCAAACCGCAGTGTCATCTATTTCAATTACACCTGGGAGATAGCATGCATCCTTGTATCCGTGGCAGGTGAACTGCTACGGTCTTATACCGTTGGGTACGTGCCCCGCAACACCTCCGGCCGCAACGTCATCGATCAGCTGGCCGATGAGCTGAATACAACAGGCATCTATTCCATAGTACGCAATCCACTCTACCTTGGCAACTTCCTGATGTGGCTTGGACCTGTCATGTTCCTGAGGTCAGTATGGTGCCTCATCATTTTCATCCTGGCCTTCTGGCTCTACTATGAACGGATAATATTTGCCGAGGAGCAGTACCTTCGTCGCAAGTTCGGAGAGACATATGATATATGGGCCTTCAGGGTGAAAGCGGTTATACCTTCTTTCAGGCATTACAAAAAGCCGGCCCTGCCCTTCTCCTTCAGAAATATTCTCAAGCGCGAGTACAACAGCGTTGCCAATCTTTTCATCGTCTTTGCAATACTCGATATAGTCCGCAATATCGCAGTTACCGGGCGGGTATATATAGAGCCGATTTACGTTACGCTGCTGGTGGCAGCTGCCATCTTCTGGGCAGTAGTAAGGTACCTGGTCAAGCGTACCAGGTTCCTGAACGTGGACGGGAGATAGGTCGCGATGGTTCTACCTGTCGCGTACACCCATGAATATAAATATATAATAGATAAGGGTAGCAAGTGAACCCAGGGCTGCGATTACATACGTATATGCTGCCCATCTCAGGGCATCCTCAGCCTTATCGTGTGTCTCACGCTGGGTGATACCTGCGTTTGACAGCCATGCCAGGGCACGTTTTGAGGCGTTGATCTCCACAGGCAATGTGATGATGCTGAAGATGGTGGTGAGGGCGAACAGCACGATGCCCACCAGGAGTATCTCAGGTCGCGAGTTGATAAGCACCAGTCCGGCAATAAGTACCCATTGTATCCAGTTAGAGGCAAAACTAACCGCCGGGGCAAGTTTCGATCTCATATTCAGCCATGCATATGACTGGGCGTGCTGCAGCGCGTGGCCTGTCTCATGGGCGGCCACTGCGGCGGCGGCGATGCTGGCATTGGAATAGACCTCACGGCTGAGGTTGATGGTCTTCTTCAGCGGATTGTAATGGTCAGTGAGCTCCCCCTGTACGCTCTGTATGGTAACGTCGGTAACACCGTTGTCGCGCAGCATCCTTTCAGCTACATCGCGCCCTGTCATGCCGTTGCCTATCGGCATCTTCGAATATTTCCTGAACTTGGACTTCAGCCTCTGGCTGACTACCCAGCTCAGAAGCATGAAGACTATAAAGATGATCCAGTAGGCACCATTGTGCAAAAACATTGTCTCGCTCATTTATCCTTAAATTTATGTTGTCACTGTAATATCAAAACATCTGCCATTCCATCAAGGTTCTGAAAAGAGGTCATTTTGTCATGACAATTCAGATTATCTTTGAGGGCGATGTTAAAGACAGCTGCAAAGATATTCTCTTTTTTACTGCTGATACCGGTATGGATATACAGGTGGTTCATCTCACCCTGGACTCCCTCCTCGTGCCGTCATGTGCCCACATGTTCTCGGTATGCTATTGATGCCCTCATGATTCACGGCCCGCTGACAGGAACGCTGCTTGCTGCTGACCGCATCCTTAGGTGCAGGCCTGGTGGCACTCACGGATATGATCCTGTGCCCCGGTTCATCTTCAGGCGTTATCGTTACGGGAATGGTCTCATGCGGAGGGCGCCCCGCTGCAACAGGCTGAAGGAGAGAGATTAGAAGCTGAGTTTTTCCCTGAGCATCTTATATCCGGCACGGCTCACCGGGATCTTCTCACCCGATTTGAGCACGGCCACGTAGTTGTCCTTGCTGTAGGGTTCAAGCCTGCTGATATACTCCACATTGACCATGAA
>CAZFIF010000044.1:0-15707 GCA_964519065.1 uncultured Rikenella sp. | reverse complement strand
ATATCATCTGGGCGGCGAGGTGGGATGTCTGTGACCGGTTGTCAAGGGTGGGGTTAACCTCCGTAACCGCCAGTATCTTCAGGTTGTCCGAGAGCCCTGCATAGCGGGCCTGCAGGCATACCTCCTCGCCATAGAAGCCGTTTGCTGAGGGCAGCCATGTGCCGGGGGCATCTGACTGCCGTACGGCCCCAAGGTCAAAGAGTGCCGCCGTGGCATCACGGAACATTGGTTCCGTCTCATTAATGGCAGCCCGTACCTCTCCTATGCGCATCATGTCATAATGCCTGCGGTTAAACCGGTTCACCACCTGCTGGTCGGTGAGATAGGTCTGGTAGCCGAGGGCTGAGAGGTGTGAGAGGTAGCTGCTGCTGCGGTAGATGAGGTCATTCATCCAGTTGAGTGAGTCAGGCGGCCGCTTTTCTGCCGTGAAGTCGAGCCTGGAGTCAACGGATACCAGTGACCAGCTCTTCTTCAAAGAGGAGAGGCAGCGGTCAATGGCTGGCATGAGGGCGCTGGTGCCTCCCAGGATCACCGGCACCACATTGGCATCAAGCAACTGCATCAGTACATCACGCAGCCCGGCAAGAGTGTCGTCAAAAGAGCTGCCGGGACGCAGGTTACCCAGGTCTGTGACTTTCATCTTCCCGGGCAGGCGGGAGAAGGAGTAGAGGCATCTCCTGACAGCATCGGGGGCATGGGCAGCACCTGTATTTGCCGAGGAGCGGTCATCAGGTACACCCACGATGGCTATGGCAAAACCGTCAAGGTCACCGATGGGCGCGTTGCCGGTGTTGACAGCCACGCCGTGCGAAAAGGCTGCCGCTCCCCTCAGAGGCTCTGCCTCAGGCCTGTCAAGACATACAGGATCGAAATAGTGGTTCAGGTCGATCATAATATATATAAGGTCACTTCTTCTTGCCTTTCCTGGCGCTCTTTGTCCTGCCACCTTTCTCTATGATGGCCAGGCACTCCTCCCTGGTGAGCTTGTGAGGGTCGGTGCCCTTGGGGATGCGATAGTTGTCCCCGTCATACACCAGGTAGGGGCCGTATCTGCCGTTGAGCACCCTGATGTCACCAAATTCGCTGATGATCTTCTGAGCGTCACCCTCTCTCTTCTCCTTAATAAGTTCCTGGCCTCTCTCACCTGTGATGGTATAGGGGTCATCCACATCCTTTTTCAGGGAGTAGAATTTGCCGGCATGCTTCACGTAGGGTCCGAACTTGCCTATGCCCACCGTCATATCCTCATCCTCGAAGGTGCCTATGACGCGTGGCAGGGCGAAGAGCGCCAGTGCCTCATCAAGGGTGATGGTCTCCAGAAGCTGGTCGCGCCGCAGGTTGGCAAAGCGCGGCTTGCTGTCGGGGGAGGCCTCTCCCAGCTGCACCACAGGGCCATACCTGCTCATCTTCACCGAGACAGGCAGCCCCGTGTCCGGGTCTGTGCCCAGCTCACGGGCTCCCGTGCTCCGGGCCCTGGTGGAGAGTGACTCATCAACCGACTTGTGGAAGGGGCTGTAAAAACTGGATATCATCTTATCCCATTCCAGCTCACCGGAGGCTATCTCATCAAACTCCTTCTCCACACCGGCGGTAAAGTTGTAATCGATGATGTCAGGGAAGTTGGCCATCAGAAAGTCGTTGACGATCATGCCTATATCTTTGGGAAAGAGCTTTGACTTCTCCTTGCCTGCCATCTCGCTCTTCTCGCTTCTCGTGATCTTGCCCCTGGCCAGCGTGAACTGCGTTACCATACGCTTTTCTCCGGGCCGGTCTTCGCGGGCAACGTACCCGCGCGTCTGTATCGTCGAGATAATGGGAGCATAGGTTGAGGGTCTTCCTATACCCAGCTCCTCGAGCTTCTTCACCAGGCTGGCCTCGGTATAGCGCGGCGGTGGGGTGGTGAAACGCTGCAGGGCGGTGATGGTGGCAGGGACAAGGACCATCCCCTTGTCAACACGCGGGAGGATCGTTTTCTCATCATCGGCAGCGCTGCTGTCATATGATTCGGTATAGACCCTGAGGAAACCGTCGAAGAGTATCACCTCTCCGGTGGCGGTGAAGGTGACGGGTGATGAAGACATGCCGATGGTGACCGTGGTCTTTTCTATCCTGGCATCAGCCATCTGTGATGCTATGGCCCTTCGCCATATGAGTTCGTAGAGCTTTCTTTCGTTGTTGCTGCCCGAGGCCTCCCTCTTGTCAAAATAGGTTGGCCGGATAGCTTCGTGGGCCTCCTGGGCACCCCTGGAGTGCGTCTTGAACTGCCGTGTGCGGGAGTACTGTGCCCCGAATTCGCCGGTAATAACCTCCCTGGCTGCATTAAGAGCCAGAGACGAGAGGTTGGTTGAGTCGGTTCTCATGTAAGTTATCTTACCTGCCTCGTATAGCCTCTGTGCCACCGACATTGTCTGTGCCACCGAGAAGCCGAGCTTGCGCCACGCCTCCTGCTGCAGCGTCGATGTGGTGAAGGGAGGCGCCGGTGAACGGGTGCCGGGCTTTACCACTATATTATCAACGGCGAAGGAGGCGTTGCTGCACTGCTGGAGGAAGCTTTCAGCCTCAGCTTCCGTTCCGAATTTTTTAGGACACTCCGCCTTAAGGTTCACCTCAGCACCCTCCCTGTTCGTCCCGTCAAAAATGCCTGTCACCCTGAATGCCGAGTCCGGAACGAAGCTGATGATCTCACGCTCACGGTCAACCAGCAGCCTGACAGCCACTGACTGCACCCGTCCTGCCGAGAGGGAGGGCTGAACCTTCTTCCACAGTACTGGCGAGATCTCAAAACCCACCAGCCTGTCGAGTATGCGGCGCGCCTGCTGCGCATTGACGAGGTTCATGTCAACCTGGCGGGGTGATTCCACCGCCTGTGTGATGGCATCTTTGGTTATCTCATGGAACACTATGCGGCGCGTGGTGGAGGGATCAAGGCCCAGAACCGAGATGAGATGCCAGGCTATGGCCTCACCTTCACGGTCCTCGTCAGAGGCTATCCATACCTTCCCGGCCTGACCGGCAAGCTTGCGAAGCTCACTCACAACCTTCTTCTTGTCATCAGGGACCTCGTAAACAGGGTTGAACCCCTTCTCAACCTCTACTCCCAGGTTGTTCTTTGCGAGATCACGTATGTGCCCGAAACTCGATACAACCGTAAAGTCCTTTCCGAGGAATTTTTCTATAGTTTTGGCTTTGGCGGGGGATTCAACTATTACCAGATTTTCTGTCATCAGAGATTTTTTAAAAACAGGGCAAAGTAAATGATTATGGGTACTAACTTCAAAATTATTGGATAAGATTCTGTATTAATCATTAAATTTGCGCCCATATCATTAAGGTACAATGAGGAGTAAGAAATTCCGGAAAGGCATCACCTGGTTCTGGGTGGCAGTATCTGCGCCGGCAGTTTTACTGGTGATGCTCTTTATTCTGATCGCGGCCGGCAAGCTGGGCCCTCTCCCCTCTTTCGAGGAGCTTGAGAACCCTGACAACAGTCTTGCTGCCGAGGTCTACTCCGAAGATAACGTACTCCTTGGCAAGTTTTACATTCAGAACCGTACCTGGACCGATTACGAGGATATATCGCCCTATGTTGTTGATGCACTGATAGCCACCGAGGATATCAGGTTTTACAGGCACTCCGGCATTGATTTCAGGGGGCTGGCCAGGGTTCTTGTCAAGACAATAATTTTAGGTCAGAACACAGGAGGGGGAAGTACCATCACCCAGCAGCTGGCCAAGAACCTGTTTCTTCCGAGGGATCTCTCAAATGACCCGGCCATTGTCAGGAGTGCCAGGCTTGCCGTCTCCAAGTTCAAGGAGTGGCAGACGGCGGTGCGGCTTGAGAGGAGTTACACCAAGGAGGAGATCATCACAATGTATCTGAATGTCTTTGACTTCATTTACAATGCCGTGGGCATCAACTCTGCCGCCCGCATCTATTTCAACACCACACCTGACTCACTCAACATTGAGCAGTCTGCCATGCTGGTGGGTATGCTGAAGAACTCCGTGGCCTACAACCCGCTGCGCAACGAGGAGAGTGCTCTCAGAAGGCGCAATGTGGTGATATCCCAGATGGAGCGCTACGGTTATCTTTCACGCGATGTGGCCGACTCAGTCAGGACGTTGCCGATTGGCCTTGACCTGCGTGAAGACAGCCATAACACCGGGCTGGCCACATACTTCAGGGAGTATATACGTACTACCATGATTCGGTATGAGCCTGAGCGCAACATGTTCTACTCCGAAGATCAGTATAAGGATGCACTGTGGCGCTGGGAGAATGACCCGCTGTACGGGTGGTGCAGGAAAAACAAGAAGCCTGACGGTACAAATTACAACCTGTACCGTGACGGGCTGAGGATATATACTACTCTCAACTCGAAGATGCAGGGTTATGCCGAGGAGGCGCTCAGGGAACATCTCTCGCAGAATCTTCAGCCGGTATTCAACCAGCGGGCAAAAGGCTACAGGAACCCTCCATATTCCAATGACCTCAACTCATCACAGGTCAAAGATCTGATCAACAGATCGGTCAGGCAGAGTGACAGGTACCAGAACATGAGGCGTGCCGGCATACCGGAAGACTCAATCACCCTGGCCTTCAATACTCCCATTCCCATGAAGCTCTTCTCGTGGGACGGCGAAAGGGATACCCTGATGACGCCGCTGGATTCGATCTGGTATTACAAGTTCTTTGTCAGGTCGTCATTCATGGCTATGGATCCTCACACGGGTCATGTGAAGGCCTATGTCGGGGGACCCGACTTTCGCTATTTCAAGTATGATGCTGTCACCCAGCAGAAGAAGCAGGTAGGCTCAACCATCAAGCCTTTCCTCTATACCCTGGCGATGCAGGATGGATACTCCCCCTGCTTTGAGGTTGAGAACATAGCCCGCTCGTTCGATGTCAACGACTCTGTATGGATTCCCCGCAGCTCAGGCCCTGTTGAATATCATGGCAGGATGGTTACTCTCAAGTGGGGTCTGGCGCAGTCAGAGAACTATATTTCAGCCTGGCTGATGAAGCAGTTCTCGCCCCAGACTGTTGTAGACCTGATGCACCGGATGGGAATCAGGAGCTTCATCGATCCCGTCTTTTCAATCTTCCTCGGCACCTCTGACCTGTCGCTTGAGGAGATGGTGGGGGCTTACGGTACCTTTGCCAACAAGGGCGTCTACACCCGTCCGCTATATGTGACACGCATTGAAGACAGGAACGGCAATGTGATCTCCTCATTCTCTCCCTTCATAGATGAGGTGATAAGTGAGGAGGATGCCTACCTTATGACCTCCCTGCTGCAGGGAGTGGTCAATTCGGGAACAGGGCTCAGGCTGCGACTTACCTATAAGCTTAACAACCAGATGGGTGGCAAGACGGGAACAACACAGAACCACTCTAACGGATGGTACATGGGAGTCATGCCCGACCTGGTGGCCGGTGTCTGGACCGGATGGGAGGACCAGGCAATACATTTTGAGGATCTGTCGCTGGGTCAGGGTTCAAACATGGCACTGCCGGTGCTGGGTATTTTCCTGCAGAAGCTCTTTGCCGATGAAGGCTTTGCTCCTTATGGGGAGTCTGTTTTTGAGGCTCCTTCCAATTTCAATATAGATCTCGACTGCGACCATGCCAGGGAGCAGCAGCAGGGGAGCTCATTACGACAGCGCGAATACTGATTTCAGGCAGCAGCAGGCTGTGTTCCCCGCGCGTGAATACTGATCTCAGGAGAAGAGCAGCCTGACGAGTCCTTCCACCTTGTATACCTTTGATATCTGCAGTCCGGGCTGTTCCCTGATATTTTTATGATATCCCGAGATCACTATCTGTTCAAAGCCCATGCGTGAGGCTTCCATGATGCGCTGTTCAATGCGTGCCACCGGTCTTATCTCACCGGAGAGCCCCACCTCTCCTGCGAACGCCGTGTGCTGACCGACGGGTGTGTCGAGGTTGGAGGAGAGCACCGAGCTCACCACAGCCAGGTCTATGGCGGGGTCACTGACCTTCAGTCCGCCGGCAATATTCAGGAAGACATCCTTGACTGCGAGTCTGAAGCCGGCTCTCTTCTCGAGCACGGCCAGCAGCATGTTCAGCCTGCGTGTGTCAAAGCCGGTGGTGCTTCTCTGCGGGGTGCCGTAGACGGCGCTGCTGACCAGCGCCTGTGTCTCTATCATAAATGGTCTCATACCGTCGACGGTAGCGGCGATGGAGACTCCGCTGGCGGGGTCGCGGTCGCGGCGGATGAACAGCTCCGACGGGTCTGTGACCTCGCGCAGCCCTCCGGAGCCCATCTCGAAGATACCTATCTCGGCCGTGGAGCCAAAGCGGTTTTTGACGGGCCTCAGTATCCGGAAGAGGTAGTTGCCGTCACCCTCGAACTGGAGTACCACGTCGACGATATGCTCCAGCACCTTGGGCCCTGCCAGGGAGCCGTCCTTGGTGATGTGCCCTATGAGTATCACCGGCACTCCTGATTCCTTGGCATAGCGCAGCAGCATGGCGGCACACTCTCTCACCTGTGTCACTGACCCTGCTGACGATTCAAGAAGGGAGGAGGTGAGGGTCTGTATTGAGTCTATTATCAGAAGCTCAGGTTTGATGGCGTCTGCCTGTGCTATCACGCTCTCGAGCTCCGTCTCGTTGTAGATGAAGCAGGCATCGTTATTGCCTTCCAGCCTCTGGGCACGCAGCTTGACCTGTCCCTCGCTCTCCTCTCCCGAGACGTAAAGCACTCTTCTTCCCCCGGTGGCCAGGGCTATCTGCAGTGCGAGGGTTGACTTGCCTATACCGGGCTCGCCCCCCATGAGTATCAGTGAACCCCTGACCATGCCACCGCCCAGTATGCGGTCGGTCTCACCTATACCTGAGGTTATGCGGTCGCTCTCATTCACCTCTATGGCAGAGAGCAGCCCGGGCTTGCGCCGTGGGATATCCCTGGCAGTGCCGGGGCCGGGAGAGAGGGTTATCAGCTCCTCACGGTAGGTGTTCCACTCCTTGCATGCGGGGCAGTGACCTATCCATTTGGATGACTCGGCACCACAGTTCTGGCACACATAGACAGTCTTGCTTCTGGCCATAGGGAAAAGGATTATGCAACTGACAAATGTAAGAAAAGCATCGGATCAGCCTGCCTTGTCGATGATTGTTGAGGGCAAAATCTTTCCTCTTCTGGTCCCGAAGAGGGCAAAGAAGGATATCGCTCCCATGATGGCGATGAAGACAAGCTGTGACTCATGTGAGAGAGTGGCAAAGGCGAGTCCCTCCTGCAGCGGGATGCCGTAGGCAACGAGAAGGCCGCGGGAGACTATCCAGTGAAAAGCTCCCAGCCCGCTCTGCACCGGGGCAGCCATGCCAAAGCTGCCGATAACCAGGATGAAGAGAGCTCCGTCCAGCCCCAGGCCCGCGGTGGAGTCGAGGCACAGCAGGGGAAAGTATGTCATCAGCAGGTAAACGACCCACAGCAGAACAGTGTAGAGAATGAATTCCCACTTCCTCCTGAGCCTGGCTATCGACTTGAGACCGTCTATGATGCCGTCAGTAAACTGGTACATCTTCCTGAAGAGGGGTTTGTCAGAGAGCTTTTTCCTCAGTGCAAAGTAGAGTACTGCCATCAGGATCAGCAGAGCAAGAAGGAGAAGGACGATCAGGATCACGGAAAGGGCAGATGATGAAAATTTTGCGCTGAGGGGTGCCATGACGTTTTCGGAGAGGAAGCTGCCCGCAGTGGTGCTGCCGGCTATCAGTGTGAGTCCAAGCAGGGCCACCACTGTCAGCACATCAACGGTTCTCTCAACCAGCATTGTTCCTACCAGCCTGTCAAATGGTATCTTCTCCCGCTCACTCAGGGCGGCACATTTTGTTACTTCTCCCAGCCGCGGGAAGACCAGGTTGGCCAGGTAACCGGTGGCGACAGCATGGTAGACGTTTATCAGCCGGCCCTTGTGGCCCAGGGGTTCAATGAGGAGGTTCCACCGGTGCGCCCTGATGAAGAAGGATGCCAGGGTCATGACGGCTGCCGGCAGCAGCCAGAGATAGTGAGCCCTGCGCATCGTGGCCCAGAGATCACGAAACCCGATGTCGCGAAATGAGAGCCACAGCAGCAGCAGAGCCATGGCAAGAAAGATAATGGCCCGCCCTGTTTGCTTAAGCCTCTTATTCAACTTCAGACAAGTTTGTTGGTGGAACTATCGGGAATAATGATGTGAGGCCTGAAGGTTCTGGCTTCCTCAAAGTCAATCATGGCATATGACATGATGATGATCACATCACCCACAGAAACCTTGCGTGCCGCCGGTCCGTTGAGACAGATCTCCCCCGTGCCCCGCTGTCCCGTTATGATATAGGTATCGAGCCTCTCACCGTTATTCCTGTTAAGGACCGTTACCTTTTCGTTTTCAACAAGGTTTGCAGCATCCATCAGATCCTCATCGATGGTGATGCTGCCCACATAATTGAGATCAGCACCGGTGACGGTTACATTATGTATTTTCGATTTCAGAACTTCTATCATCATTGTTGCCTGGAATGTGTTGTTTCCGTGCTGCAAAGATACACAACCTTATCTATCAGCGCAAACTGATCTCAATATTGTCAATGAGTCGCACCTCTCCTGCCCACAGGGCAATACAGCCATAGTATCTCTTTTCGGGAGACAACTCCCAGACTGACGTTATCGGCTTTAGTGTAATATCCTCCACTATTTCAAAGTATTCAAGCCTGAAGTCGGGTATCATGTTTATCCTGTCAGCCACAAAATCCTTGATCTCTGACGGTTCAAAATCGGAAGCCATTGCTGCCGCGGCGATGAGTGTTCTGTATATTTCCCCGGCTCTCTCGCGGTGGTGTGGCGGCAGCCGTCTGTTGCGGCTGCTCATGGCGAGACCGTCGCTCTCCCTCACTATGGGGCAGGCGACAATCTCAATCCTGGGATAGTGACGGCGTGCCAGCTCCCTGATTATCGTAAGCTGCTGGTAGTCTTTCTGTCCGAAGAATGCTGCCGATGGCCTGACGATGTCAAACAGTCTTGAGACCACCTGTGCCACACCGTTGAAATGTCCGGGCCGATGGGCTCCCTCCATCACCTCCGCGATACCTCCGAAGTCAAATTGCCTGGTGTCAGGCTCCGGGTAGATCTCCTCCACCGAAGGAGTAAACACAAAATCATTTTCCCTGAGTACCCCGGAGAGCATCTGCAGGTCAGCCTCGGGCGTACGCGGATATTTTACCAGGTCTTCAGGATCATTGAACTGCGTGGGGTTGACGAATATGCTTACGGCAACCATGCGGCAGCGCTCCGTGGCACTCCTGACAAGGGACAGGTGACCCTCGTGAAGGGCTCCCATGGTGGGCACGAACCCGGGTTGCCTCAGTTCATGTTCCCGGTAATGTTCCCTGATCTCCTTGCCTGTTGCACATACCTTCATTGCATCAAGTTATTGGCCAGAATCCTCTCCCGGTTGAGGATAAGGAGTGCCATTTCAATGCAAAATAACACCATTTTCCCGGTAACCTGTTGAATTTAAGCTTGGAAATTAATTCTATTTTTTTTATTATCTTTGCACTTTGATCAAATCAAGGTATATCGGGAGGTTTTAATGCAAAGCAGAAGGGTATTGTTTGTGTCACAGGAGATCATGCCTTATCTTGGTGAGACAAAACTTTCAAGGATCAGCCGTGACCTGCCGCAGGGCATACAGGAAAGGGGGAAGGAGATCAGGACGTTCATGCCGCGGTATGGATCGATTAACGAGCGGAGAAACCAGCTGCATGAAGTGATCCGTCTTTCGGGGATGAACCTTATCATTGACGATACTGACCATCCTCTGATAATAAAGGTAGCCTCCATCCAGTCTGCACGCATGCAGGTCTATTTTATAGACAATGAAGATTACTTTCACCGCAAGCATACAGTGGCCGATGCCTCCGGCGAGGAGTATGATGACAATGATGAGAGAGCCATTTTCTTTGCCCGCGGCGTCATTGAAACGGTAAGGAAACTGCGCTGGAGTCCTGACATAGTGCACTGCCACGGTTGGCTTACATCGCTGGTACCGCTCTATCTGCGCAAGCTCTATTCAGATGACCCCGTTTTCAGCAAGCTCAAAAGCATCTACTCCGTATACAACAACGGTTTCAGGACACCCCTGAAACCTGAACTGACCGGTAAACTTGAAGCTGACGGCATCGAGAGCAGCGCCCTGGATGCCATAAGAGGGAATGCTGATTACTTCAGCCTCACCAGGCTGGCGGCTGAGAATTCAGACGGCATAATCATGGGTTGTGACAAGATAGATGAGCAGGTCAGGAAAGATGTATCTGCTCTTGGCAAACCGCTGCTTGAATACCAGGGAGAGGAGAATTATATTGATGCTTACAATGAGTTTTATGACAGACTATTGCTGGAGACTACAAAACAGTAGAAATAACGGCGTCGCAACCGGATTTCTGAAAAATATATTACCGCTTCTTGTACTCACTGTTATGATCTTTTCGTCGTGTGCGAAAGATCCGACGAGAATCGGCATCGGCCTTCTGCCTGATGACGACTTCATTGATGTATATGCTACTGACACAGTAGGGGTGAGAGCCTATACGATGTACAATGAGCTGTCACTCTCCTCTGACAGTACCAAGATGATTGCCGGTGGGGTCTACGACGAATATTTCGGTTCAACGTACTGCGACTTTGTCACGCAACTGAGGCTGATGGACTCACTGCGCAAGTCAGCCATCAACATTGACTCGGTCTTCATCACATTCTATACATCAAAGGTCTCCGGCGACACTGCCGCCATGCATTACCTGAGGCTCTATGAGACAGGTACGGAGCTTACCGATCCGGATGTCTATTATTCAGGTCAGGATCCTGACACCATCACCTTCCTGGGTGAGTACCCCATGCCCGTGCTTAAGGCTGATTCCCTGTATTCGGTCAGGCTTGACAATTCGGTTGCAGAGTACCTGTTAAGGGACACCGCCCAGTTTCGTCCTGCCACCAACTTTTACAAGGAGTTTTTCAAGGGACTCTGGTTTGGGATACGGAGTGAAACCAACCCTGTACTTATAACCCTCAACGCAGCTGACAACGCTCTTGCCATCGCAGTATATTACCACGATGATGAAGATGTCAACCGCTCTTACTTCTTCGTTGCCACCGAGAGGGCGGTGAATTACAACAGGTTCACCCATGACCGCACCACCGCCGATCCCGAAAAAGAGGTGAAGCATGTCAACGATCT
This sequence comes from uncultured Rikenella sp., assembly GCA_964519065.1. Classification (GTDB taxonomy): domain Bacteria; phylum Bacteroidota; class Bacteroidia; order Bacteroidales; family VadinHA17; genus SR-FBR-E99. The sequence continues at coordinate 4,472 of CAZFIF010000044.1, read as the reverse complement.
GGTGCTGGATACCGCCGTATACCTGCAGACCTACTACGGGGTCTATACCCGTCTCGACATGCCATCGCTTGCCTCATTCAGGGGCACGGACCGGATTGCGGTTAACAAGGCAAGAATATATGCGCCGGTTCATATTGACGGAGAGACATATACCGAGGAGGAGATGCCCGGACAGATTTACCTGAGGTATCGCGACAACGAAGGCAAGGAACACCTGGTGCCTGACCTTCTGCACGACCTCAGTTTTATGGACGGCAGGTATGACACTGTCGGCGATTACTACAAATTCAATATCACAACATTTGTCCAGCAGTACCTCGAGGGAACGGTGGAGAACCCATCTGTGGAGCTCTTCTTCCCCCTCTCAGCTGAAAAAAATGTTATCTTCAGGGCTAATGGCAACAACCCGGCCATAAGATTCGAGTTTGCATATACAATATTCTGATTAACTATAAGTTAAAATATTCGTTAACTTATCTGGAAATCATTCTATGTGTGGTATCGTAGGTTATATAGGCTCACGTCCTGCCCGTGATATTGTTATCAATGGGCTCAAACGTTTGGAATACAGGGGTTATGACTCGGCTGGCATTGCCATCAGTGACGGGGATAGAACGGAGATCTTCAAATGCGCCGGCAGGGTCCGTGATCTTGAGGAGATGGTTGTGGGCAAGGATTTCGACGGATCCGTTGCCATGGGCCACACACGCTGGGCCACACATGGTGAGCCCAACGAGATAAACGCTCATCCGCAGGTCTCGTACCGGGGCCACTTCATCGTTGTCCATAACGGCATAATCGAAAACTATTCACGCATCAAGAGGCATCTTGAGAGCCGTGACGTCAGGTTCACCAGCCAGACTGACACCGAGGTGCTTGCCAATCTTATGGAGCATCTCTATCTGGAGGGGGACCTCTCCGCCGAGCAGGCAATCATCATGGCGCTGAACAAGGTGGAAGGGACATATGGGATAGCTGTCTACTGTCGTGATGAGCCCGGCAAACTCTTTGCCGCCAGGCTGGGGTCGCCGCTGGTGATAGGCGTGGGCGACGGGGAGAACTTCATTGCCTCCGACGCCACTCCCATCGTTGAGCACACACAGAGGGTAATATACCTCAATGATGATGACCTCGCCGTGATAAGGAAGGATGAGATGGTGCTCAAGGCCATCAGGAACAAGCATGTGGAGCCCGATATCAAGGAGGTGGATCTGAAGCTCGGCGAGATAGACAAGGAGGGTTATCCCCATTTCATGCTCAAGGAGATATTTGAACAGCCACGGGCTATACATGATACTTTCAGGGGCAGGATACTGCCCAACCAGTCAGGGCTTATGCTCGGAGGGCTGCACAATGTGTTTGACACCATGGCTGCGGCAGACAGGATCCTGATCGTGGCGTGCGGCACCTCGTGGCATGCGGGGCTCGTCGGTGAATACATCATCGAGGAGTACTGCCGCATACCGGTTGAGGTGGAATATGCTTCCGAATTCAGGTACCGTGACCCGGTGATAAAGAAGGGCGACATCGTTCTGGCCATCAGCCAGAGCGGTGAGACAGCCGATACCCTGGCAGCAATAAGGCTTGCCAGAGAGCGGGGTGCAATGGTGCTGGGGATATGCAATGTTGTAGGATCATCGATATCGCGCGAGACCAATGCCGGTGTCTTCACACATGCCGGTCCCGAGATCGGGGTGGCCTCAACCAAAGCCTTTACCACACAGGTGGTGACACTGGCCATGATCTCCTTTGAGATGGGATATAGGAAGGGACTTATCGACGAGGCACGTTACCGTGAGCTGATAGGCGATCTGATATCTCTCCCCGAGAAGGTTGAAAAGGCTCTGCAGGTGAATGACAAGGCGCTGGAGCTGGCAAAGATCTACAAGGATTCCACCAACGCCCTCTACCTGGGCAGGGGCCTGCTCTATCCCGTCGCCCTGGAGGGAGCCCTGAAGCTGAAGGAGATATCCTACATTCACGCTGAGGGTTACCCGGCAGCCGAGATGAAGCACGGGCCGATAGCCCTTATTGATGAGCACATGCCTGTTGTGGTTGTGGCCACCAAGGAGAACTCCTATGACAAGATAGTAAGCAACATACAGGAAGTAAAGGCCAGAAAGGGTAAGGTGATCGCTGTCGTCACCGAGGGAGACGAGGTGATCAGCCGCATGGCCGATTATGTGCTGGAGGTGCCTGAATCGGCAACTGTCTTTGCTCCGGTGCTGGCAGTGGTGCCGCTGCAGCTGCTCTCTTATCATATTGCCGTTCTGCGTGGCTGTGATGTTGATCAGCCCCGTAACCTGGCAAAATCTGTCACTGTAGAATAAAACAAAGAAAGGATATCATGGCTGTCGGATACAGAAGTCTCAGCATAGGTGAGATACGGGGCCTTGAGGCCTCAGGATGCAGAAGCAACTCATGGGAGAGCGTCTTTGTCAAGGAGCCTTTCAATGCCGAGAGGATACAGAATGTCACCTTCAGCGGTACCGTCAGGCTGGGGCACTTCAACGGCACGGCACGCGAGAGATGCGGGCTGCCACTGCTGCATGGCATTAAGAATGCACATATCCATAACTGCACAATAGGTGACAATGTCACCATAACTGACATCACCGGGTTCATCGCCAACTATGATATTGGTGAGGGGGTTGTGATCAGGAACTGCGGCCACATCTCAACCGAGGGCCGCACCTCGTTCGGCAACGGCACACGCGTGGCGGTACTCAACGAGACAGGAGGGAGAGAGGTGCCCATATGGGACCGGCTGACCTCGCATATGGCTTACATAATCACCCTGTACAGACACAGACCAGCGGCCATAGAGGTGATAGAAAAGCTGATCAGCGACTATACGGAACAGGTGAAGTCTGATCGCGGCGAGATAGGGGCAGGGTCATATATTGCCGGATGCGGCACCATCAAGAACGTAAGGGTGGGCAACGGTGCCGTGATAGAAGATGTATCACGGCTGGCAGAAGGATCAGTAAACAGCAGTTTCAAAGACCCGGTATATATCGGCAATGACGTGATCATGGATCACTTTATCATCTGTTCCGGTTCAAAGGTCAATGATGCCGCCGTGATTGACAAGTGCTTCATCGGACAGGGATGCACTCTCTCAAAGCAATATTCGGCAGAGAACTCACTCTTCTTTGCCAACTGTGGTGGCTATCACGGTGAGGCGTGCTCCATATTCGCGGGCCCCTTTACCGTCACCCACCATAAGTCGACACTGCTGATTGCCGGCATATTCTCATTCATGAATGCCGGCAGCGGTTCAAACCAGAGCAACCACATGTACAAGCTCGGCCCCATACACCAGGGTATCATGGAGCGGGGGTCGAAGACAACATCAGACTCGTATGTGCTGTGGCCCTCGCGAATAGGTCCCTTCACCCTGGTTGTGGGCCGTCATTACCATAACGTGGACACCACCCAGTTCCCCTTCTCGTACCTCACCGAGGTGAGCTATGAGTCACAGCTGATACCGGGGATAAACCTGCGCTCCGTGGGTACCATCCGTGACGCCCAGAAATGGCCGAAGCGTGATATGCGCAAAGATCAGAAGAAGCTTGACCAGATAAACTACAACCTTCTCAGTCCCTTTACGGTGGGCAAGATGATGAAGGGTCGGGAGCTGCTGCGCATGCTGCTCAGCGACAATCCGGGTGAACAGTTTATCTACTTTGACAGGATGAGGATGAAGACCTCTGCAGCAGAACGCGGCATCCTCCTTTACCAGATGGGCATCGACAAGTTCATCGGTAACTCGGTGATAAAAAGGCTTGAAGGGACAGAATTCAAATCAGACGATGAGATCCGCACCAGGATGATGCCCGAAGGCAACGAGGGTACGGGTGACTGGATTGACATGTCAGGACTGATCACACCGCTGAGCGCCATTGAGACGGTGCTCTCTTCGATTGAAAACCGGGAGATGAAGAGCGCCGATGCCATCAACAAGAGCTTCGAGTCGATCCATAAACGCTATTATGAGCTGGAGTGGGTCTGGGTCTATGACCGTCTGCCGGAGGAGACCGGGAAGCCCAATGAGGAGCTTACGGCTGCTGATATCATTGACATAGTGGAGAGGTGGAAGAAGAGCGTGGTTGATCTTGACAGGATGCTCTACGAGGATGCACGCAAGGAGTTCACCCTCTCATCCATGACCGGATTCGGCATTGACGGTGACGACGAGGTCAAGAAGCGGGATTTCGAGCAGGTGAGGGGCGACTTTGAGAAGAACGGCGTCGTCCTGGCCATCCTTGATCACATCAGGGATAAGACGGCATTGGGTGATGAGCTGATTTCGCGACTGCGGAGGCAGTGAAGTCTTCAGTCTACAGTCTACAGTCAGCAGTTAATCAATTAGTTAGATACTGCCGACTGCCGACTGAGGACTGTGAACTATCTCCTGCCATACATCTCCTCGTAGTACCTCGAGTAGTCTCCCGAGATAATGGCGTTCA
>CAZFIF010000043.1:0-15742 GCA_964519065.1 uncultured Rikenella sp. | reverse complement strand
AGGCAAAGCTGGCACCCAGGAAGCCCCCTGCCGCTGCCGAGCCTGTGAAGGCGTCGGCAAAGATCGAAACAAATGAGGGTATGATGTTTCCCGGATGGGAGAAGATCACCAGCAAAGCGCCGGCGACGTAGAGCATGGCCATGAACGGCACGAGGATCGAGGTTACTTTAGCAATCCTCTTGATTCCTCCGATGATTACCAGTGCGAGAAAGAAGGCCAGCACCGTCCCGGTTATTATATGCTTTATGCCAAAGGAGGTAAACACCGAGTTGGAGATGCTGTTTATCTGAGGCAGGCTGCCTGTACCAAAAGAGCTGAGAATGGTAGCCCCCGCAAAAAAGGCACCCATTACAGCACCTATTTTTATGACTTTTCCTCCACGCGTCTTGAAGTTAAGACGTTTTTTCATGTAGTACATGGGACCCCCGGAGACCGTTCCGTCGGGCAGTATATCCCTGTACTTGTGTGATATCGACACCTCCACCATCTTGGTACACATACCGATGGCTGCCGTTACCAGCATCCAGAAGAGAGCTGCCGGTCCGCCGAGGTGCAGGGCCAGCGCCACCCCGGCGATGTTGCCTGTGCCTACCGTGCCTGACAGTGCCGTGGCGAGCGACTGGAAATGGGAGGTGTCTCCGATGTCACGCGAGTGATCATAGGTGCCCTTGGTTATCCTGATGGCATGACGGAAATATCTTATCTGCGGAAACCCCAGGTAAATGGTAAAGAAGAGTCCTGTGCCTATCAGCAAAATCATGAACCACCAATGCCCTCCGAGGTACCCGTCAAGCCTTACAAGAAAATCATTTAAGCCGTGCATTATAAAATAATTAGCGGTTAGAATTTAAGCAGTCCGAGCCCGTTAAGAAACACCAGGGCAATGGCTACAGGAGCAATGAACCTTATGATGAAACGGAAGAGGGAATAGTATCTCACCCTCAGTGTGCCGCCGTTGGAGAGCTCATCCCTGACAGCCTGACCGGGTAAGAACCAGCCGAGAAATGCAACGATAAGCAGACCTCCGAGAGGTAACAGTATGTTAGCCGTGGTAAAGTTAAAGAGATCGAAGATATTCAGGTTAAAGAGCTTGACATCCCTCATCACTCCCCACGACAGTGATGCAGAGATTCCAAGGATGAACATCGATGCCGTAGCAATTATTATGGCAGTGCGCCTGCTCAGGTTAAGCTGCTCCGAGAAATATGCCACGATCACCTCCATCACGGAGATGGTAGAGGTCAATGCAGCAATGGCCAGCAGGAAGAAGAAGGCAAAGGCGAAGATCATCCCGCCGCTCACCTGCTGGAAGATACCGGGCAGGACGATGAATGTGAGCGCCTCACCCGATGCAGGTGATATTCCGAAGGCGAATACAGCCGGGAATATTGCCAGCCCGGCAAGGACGGCAATGAAGAGGTCCACCATGGAGACCTGCACTGCAGTGCTCGCCAGCTTGTTGTCAGCAGGGATATAGGAGCCGTAGGTGATAAGGGTCCCCATGCCTATGCTGAGTGAGAAGAAGGCCTGGCCCAGAGCCATCAGCACGGTTGTCCCGGTGATCTTTGAGAAGTCAGGCCGGAACAGGAACTCCACGCCCCTGACTGCACCGGGGAGTGTCAGTGACTTGATGCACATCAGTATAAGAAGAATAAAGAGCAGGGGCATCAGAACCTTGGTCGACTTCTCGATGCCTTTCCGGACACCTCCCAGCACAATACCCGCAGTGGCCAGCAGAAAGATTGAAAACCACAATGCAGGCCTGAGCGATTCACTTCTGAAAGAGTCAAACATAACCGTCAGCTCGGCTGACGATTTGCCCTGGATACCTCCGGCAAGGATCTGATATATATACTCAAGTGTCCATCCGGCCACGGCAGTATAGAAGGCCAGGATCATAAAGGCCGCCACTATTCCCATCGTCCCTACCAGGAACCAGGGCCGGCGCGATGAGAGCATCCGGAATGCCCCTACAGGATTGCGCTGGGTTCTCCTGCCGATCACCAGCTCCGACATCATCACCGGAATACCGATGGCAAAGATTATCACCAGGTATATTATCAGAAAGGCGCCGCCACCGTTCTCCCCAAGGATATAGGGGAACCTCCAGATGTTTCCCAGCCCCACTGCAGATCCGGCTGCCGCCATGATCACTCCCAACCTGCTGCCAAAGGAATCCCTTTTGGAAAAATCAAATCCGCTCATCTTCTTCCCGTATAAAAGTGCGACGCTTTTTTTAAAAGTCTAAAGGTGGCAAAAATCTTAAAAGCAGCAATACGTTGCTGTTAAAAAACAGAAATTCACTGACCCGTGCTGCCGGGCCCTGTTTAAAAACAGCAGAGACGTAGCGGGCTACGTCTCTGCATCAGTGATTAACTAACTATTGAGCTAGTATGATTCGCGTTCCATGTAGTGGGTATGGAGTAGCTCGTGGGCCTTATGGCTGTTTGGTTCTTCGAGGAACTCCTTGTAGATGGCAATGATCTCGGGGTTATCATGCGACTTCCTGAGATCCATATGCATATCCTCGGCATAGATGGCCTCCATACGCCTCTGTCTGATCTCCGCACTTGTGGGTATGGGCTGGCCGCCACCGCCGAGACATCCTCCCGGACAGGCCATGATCTCAATGAAGTGATACTGTGCCTTGCCCTCGCTGACCGCTTTGGCAATCTTGTTTGCGTTGACAAGACCGTGAGCGATGGCCACTTTGAGTTCAGCGCCCTCGAGGAAGTTCCATTCCTCCTTTGTTCCTTCGATCTTTATTGTAGCCTCCTTGACCCCTTCCATACCGCGCACAGGCATGATATTGAGGTTCTTGAAAGGCACCGGCCTGCCGGTCACTATCTCGTAGGCAGTACGAAGGGCAGCTTCCATCACTCCTCCGGTGGCACCAAAGATAACCCCGGCACCTGTTGAGACACCCATGAGAGAGTCATAATGACCCTCCTCAAGAGTGCGGAAATCGATGCCTGCCTGCCTGATCATGACGGCGAGCTCACGGGTTGTGAGAACGAAGTCGATGTCCTTGTAACCACTTGACCTCATCTCCGGCCTGTCAGCCTCATACTTCTTGGCAGTACAAGGCATGATGGAGACGGAGACTACGTTGGCAGGCTTAAGTTTGCGCTTCTCTGCATAAAATGTTTTTGCCAGTGCCCCGAACATCTGCTGAGGCGATTTGCAGGTCGAGAGGTTGGGAAGCATATGCGGATACTTGTGCTCAATGAACTTGATCCATCCCGGAGAGCAGGAGGTGAACATGGGAAGGGCAAGAGTCGTGTCTCCCTCCACCAGTACCTTCTTCAGCCTTGTAAGAAGCTCGGTTCCCTCCTCAATGATTGTCAGGTCCGCCGTGAAGTCGGTGTCAAGCACCGAATCAAATCCCAGTTGCCGCAGTGCGGTAACCAGCTTGCCGGTAACCCTCTCTCCCGGGTCATATCCGAGATCTTCGCCAAGGGCTACCCTTACTGCCGGAGCTGTCTGGACCACCACATGCATGAAAGGATCATAGATGGCATCCCATACCTGGTCGATATATGTCTTCTCAGTCAGTGCTCCCGTCGGGCAGCGGTTGACACACTGTCCGCAGTTGGTGCAGACGACGTGGCTCATGGGCCTGTCATGGAATGAACTTATCTTCATCTCTGAGCCCTTGTGGGAAACGGCTATGGCAGATACATGCTGAAGCTGCGAGCAGGTGCGCACACAGCGCTGGCACCGTATGCACTTGCTGTCATCCTTGATGAAGGCCGGCGATGACCTGTCAATGACATAATTGTGATCCTCCACAAGATCGAGGAAGATATGCTCACCGAACGAGTACTCGTTTGCAAGTGTCTGCAGCTCGCAGTTCTGGTTCTTGTAGCACTTGGTGCAATCTGCCCTGTGCTCGGAAAGGAGCAGCTCAACAATATGCTTACGGGCATTTCTCACCTTCAGGGAATTGGTCAGTATCTCCATTCCCTCAGCAGCCGGCGTGGCGCAGGACGCCACCAGCGTGCGGGCACCTTTCTGCTCTACCACACATACACGGCAGTTACCTGCCACACAGAGGTCAGGGTGATTGCAAAGTGTGGGTATGTTTATGCCAAGAGTTTTTGCAGCAGCCAGTACAGTTGTCCCCTCCGCCACCTTAACCTCATGCTCGTTTATCTTTAGTGTTACCATAATTATCAATAGATAGATAGGATTAGTAAATAACTTCTTCTCTGAAATTCTCAACAATCGACTTGAAGGCATTGCCTACCGACTGTCCGAGGCCGCACTTCGATGCCACCTTCATGGTATCAGCCAGCTTGACGAGCTCATTGAGGTATGTCGACTTAGCCTCTCCCTTCTTGACCTTTTCAATACCCTTGAGCAGCTGCTGGCAGCCAACGCGGCACGGAGTGCACTGACCGCATGACTCCTCGGCAAAGAAATCGAGATAGTTGTGAAGCACGTTGTACATCGAACGGGAGCTGTTGAAAAGCTTCATTGACCCGCCGGTGGGAACTCCTTCAAAGCCTATTATAGTATCGGCGAACCTCTTGCGCGGTACGCAGAAGCCGGATGCGCCTCCTACCTGAACTGCCTTGGTGTCTCCGTCACCGAATTCATTGACAAACTGCTGAACGGTCATCCCCAGCTCCAGCTCAAAAATGCCCGGTATCGGCGTGTCCCCGGAGATGGAGAAAACCTTTGATCCGCGTGAGTCCTTGGTCCCGAGCTTGACATACTCAAGGGGGCCCTTCTCAATGATCATCATTGCAGTCACCAGGGTCTCAACATTGTTTATTGAGGTGGGCTTGGAGAAGAGTCCGGATGTGGTCGGATAGGGCGGCTTGTTGCGAGGCTCACCCCTGCGGCCCTCTATCGATTCGAACAATGCGCTCTCCTCACCGCAGATGTAAGCGCCACTACCCATGCGGTACTCAATGTTGAAGTCGTACCCGATCTCGGCAATCATCTTGTGGAACTTGTGAAGCTGAACGTATAGCTGCGGCAGCAGAAACCTGTACTCACCGCGCAGGTATATGAAACCTTTTTTTGAACCCATAGCCTTTCCGGCAATGGCCATCCCGGCATAAACCTTAGGTGCCACCTTGTCAAGGATCTCACGGTCCTTGAAGGTGCCGGGTTCGCCTTCGTCAGCATTGCAGACTATGTATTTCTCCGGATCCTTCTCGGCAGCAGTGTATTTCCATTTCAATCCGGTGGGAAAACCTGCCCCGCCACGGCCTTTCAGGCCAGAATCCAGAATCTGCTGAATAATCTCATCACTTGTCATCTCGAAGGCTTTTTTCATAACCTTCCTGACATCTATAGTCTCAAATATAAAATCAACTTTTGTCAGTCCTTTGCTTTTCATTTTCGGTGCCTCCCTCTGTTTAGCGCATGTAACCTTTAATAACATCGATAACTGTCTCCGGCGTCAGATCAGTGTACGGCATGTCATTGATCAGCATCGCGGGAGCTTTGTGACACCATCCTATACAGTTGGTCTCCAGCAGTGTGAACATCTTGTCGGGAGTTGTCTCACCTACCCTGATCTTCAGTACATCCTCAATGGTGTTTAATATGTCATTCTTGCCCTTCATCGAGCAGGTAATAGTCTTGCAGACCCTGATGACATTTTTGCCGCGCTCTTCCGTATCCAGGAAGGTGTAAAACGATGCCGTGCCGTAAACCTCTGCTGCAGAGATATCCAGTTCTGTTGCAACTGCCACCATCACATCGTCTGTCAGGTAGCTATGCTTTTTAACAATATCCTGAAGTATCGGCATGAGGCTCTCTCTCTTTCGGCCGTGCTTCTCTGCCAGATCCTTCACCAGGTTACCAGTTTGATACATATTTTACGTTTTTAAGTATTTGGTTGAAAAATATAATAGCCTGTTCTCGCAATTTCGGCTGTGAAATTAATAACAATAATCAACCAAAAACCTTACATAAATCATGTTTAAGATTATTTAAGGTTGAGGCGATATTTAGTATTTACCCGGAGGAATTACTATTTATTCAGCTGGCATTGAAGCTTTTAAGCTGAGAGGCAATCCAATCCAGCCACTCTTCAATGCCCTCTCCTCTGGTGGCTGAAGTTTTGATAATGGTGATGCCGGGGTTCAGAGAGACTATATCAGATTCGAAGGAGGCGGTATTGAAATTGGTGTATGGTATAAGGTCTGTCTTATTGAGGATAACCGCCCTTGCACCTGTAAATAGCATCGGATATTTGGCCGGCTTATCATCACCTTCTGCCGTGCTGACAACAGCCAGCTTGAAGGTTTCGCCCAGGTCAAACTGCGAAGGACAGATCAGGTTACCCACATTCTCAACGAAGAGAAGGTCGATCTGATCGAGATCAAAATGACCGAGCACCTTTGAGATGCTGTGGGAGTCGAGATGACACCCTCCCTCGGTATTGATGCATACTATCGGAATATTATACTTTTGCAGGCGCCGGGCGTCACGGTCAGTGGCAACATCACCCTCTATCACACCTATCCTTATCCTATCAGCCAGAGCTTCGCAGGTGCGTTCGAGCAGTGTGGTCTTGCCGGCTCCCGGTGAGCTGATGATATTAACCATCATCACCTCCTTCTCCCTCAGGAGGCTACGAACCTCTTCAGCCTTATTCTGGTTCCTGTCCAGAATATTTTTCATGATCTTTATTTCCATCTTCAGTCTCCTTCAATACTTTTTATGAATAACTCTTTCCCGTGTACAACTTCTATTTCTGCCGAACCACACGCCATACAGGCATGAATATCATCCCCGGGACTGTATTCCGTACCGCACATCCGGCAGCGCATCTCGGCAGGGATGATCTCTATCTCCAGCCGTGCTTCCGAGGCGACGCTATCCACGGCAGCTATCCTGAACGCTGCCTCCAGCAGATCAGGCACCACCTGCACGAACTGCCCGACGCTGATGTTTACCCTCTCAACTACTGTGAGCCCTCCTGCGGCGGCGTGGTGTGATACCATTGCCGACAGCTCTTCTGCTATCTTTAGTTCATGCATAGGCCTCCTGTCAGCATATTCTCGGCAGCAGCAATCCTGACGGCATATCCAGGAACCGCCTACCGCCGGTTGAACTGTTAAGAACGACCCTGCCGCGGCGTGCGGCAGTTATCTCACCGATGACTGCCGACTCTCTCCCGAGGGGATCGGAGTGCAAGATCGCTACTATCCTGTCAGCTGCCTCCGGAGCAGTAACTATCACCACCCTGCCCTCGCTGGCAAGGGTGAGTGGATCGAACCCGAGAATCTCACATAAGCCCCTGACGGGTTCGGCTATGGGAATACTCTCTTCATTCACTGTTATGCCCCATCCGGTCATGGTGGCAAGCTCGTTGAGCACAGCGGCCAGCCCTCCTCTGGTGAGATCGCGCATGAAATGCACCGCTGCCGGCTTCTCCAGTATCTTACCTGTCATCCTGTTGAGTGAGGCACAGTCAGAGATTAGCGGCTGGTCAAATGAGAGCTTCCTTCGTGAAGCAAGAATAGCAACTGCATGGTCGCCCGGCGGACCGCTGATAATAAGCCTGTCTCCTTCCTTCACCGATGCACCGCTGCTGATATGCATATGCTCCCGGGGAAGAACCCCTACTCCGGCTGTGTTTATGAATATCCTGTCACACTGTCCCTTCTCCACCACCTTGGTGTCTCCGGTGATAATCATTACGCCGGCAGCCTCTGCCTCTGCAGCCATGGAGGATACTATGGCGTCAAGCTCGCTGACTTCAAATCCCTCCTCAATGATGAATGCTGCTGAGAGAAACCTGGGTTCGGCACCAGATACGGCAAGGTCGTTTACCGTACCGCATACCGCCAGTTTGCCGATGTTACCGCCGGGGAAGAATAGCGGGTCAATGACAAACGAGTCAGTGGTAAAGGCGATCATCCCCTCACCCACTGACAGCAGGGCAGAATCAGTCATCGGTCCCCTCATCCCGAACCGGGAGGCAAAATGGTCACGGATAAGATCCTGTGCCTGCCTTCCTCCACTGCCATGTCCCAGGGTTATCTTTTCACTCATGGTGGCGGTATTTGAACCAGGAATTGCATGCACCCTCTTCCGATACCATGCAGGCCCCCTCCGGATGTTCCGGGGTGCACTGTGATGAGTAAAGGGCACATTCCGGAGGCGTCCTGACACCTCTAAGTATCTCTCCGCAGATGCAGGCGCTGGCATGGTCCGGCTCAGGGAGGCTGACCGTGAAGGCAGCCCCGGCATCAAACCGCCGGTAGCGATCGCGCAGCCGTAGCCCCGACAATGGTATGAGTCCCAGGCCGCGCCATTGCACGTCACAGGGTTCAAAGACCTCGCTCAGGTAAGCCTGCGCCCTCTGGTTTCCCACTCGTGACACTGCCCTGGTGTACCCTATCTCTACGGACGGGGAAGAGCTGTTAACCTGTCTGATAAGCATCAGCACGGACATAAGCAGATCGGAAGGCTCAAAGCCGGCTACCACGCAGGCGAGCCCGTACCTCCGCGGGATAAAGTCAAATGCTGAGGCTCCCGTAATGACAGATACATGACCGGGACAGATAAAACCGTCAATGCGGGTTCCGTCTTTCAGTATGGCCTCCATGGCCGGAGGCATCACCTTGTGGGCGCTCAGGACATAGAAATTGTCTATCCCTTCCCTGTCAGCCTGCATGACCGTCACAGCAGTTCCCGGCGCCGTGGTCTCGAATCCGACAGCGGAAAAGACTATCTTCCTCCGCGGGTCAGACCGTGCCATCTCGAGAGCCTCATGCGCCGAAAGCACCACCCTCAGGTCAGCACCGTCGGCCCGGGCGGCGGCAGGAGAGAGAAGAGTACCCGGTACCCGCATGAGGTCACCAAAGAGGGCCACGGTAACATCCCTTAATGATGCCAGGGCTATCAGCCTGTCAATGTACTCCGCAGAGGTGACACAGACCGGGCAGCCCGGACCGGAGAGGAGCCTGACGCGGTCAGGAAGGAGCGACGGTATTCCAAACCTGTGAATGGCAGAGGTGTGACCTCCGCATACCTCCATAAAGGTATAGTCACGCGTGGCAGCCTCAGCAATCAGCGTTGCCAGGCTCCGCGTGTGACTCCTCTGCCTGAATTCATCAACAAACTGCATCGCCGTCACTCCCGCTTAATGACTCCTCCATCTCCTTCAGGAGACGCAGCGTCTCCATGGCTTCCTCCTCTTTCATCTTCTCAATGGCAAAACCTGCATGAAGAAGTACATAATCCCCAACCTTCACCCCTTCAACCATCTGCAGGCCTGCCTGGAATACAACTCCCCCGACGGAGACCTGTCCCATGTCACCCTCAATGGCAATGATGCGTGCAGGAAGACTCAGACACATTTTTCCCTCCTTTCTGCAGCTACAAGAAGCTGCCCCAGTGATACGCCACCATCATTGGCAGGCACAAGATGATTGGTATAAACCGTGAATTTGTTCATGCTTAAAAGATACAAAGATTTCTCAAGCAGATACCTGTTCTGAAAAACGCCACCAGAGAGGACCACCCTTTTCAAGCCTGTCTCCCTCCTTATCCTGTTACAGACATCCAGGATAATGTGTGCAAGGGTGTTGTGGAACATGGCAGCTATGCCCGGGACATCCGGGCGATCAAGCTCGGTCAGCATCCCGGCGAACATTGGCTCCAGGCTGACCGTTTCATTGATGGAATACGGATAGTATTCATCTGTCTTTGCAGTGGCAGCTGATTCAAGTCGCATCGGGGCCTCTGAATCAAACGAACTCTCCGTGCATAGCAGAAGGAGTGCCGAGACAGCATCAAAGATGCGGCCCGCACCGCAGGTGAGCGGGGAGTTAATGCCGTTAACAAGCATCTGCCTGACGGTGTCCAGCTTTCTCCCGTCAACCTGCCTGAACAGCTTTAATGAGCCGTAATCAAAGTCGCCGCCGAAGTAACGGAAGAGGCATGAGAGTGCCATTCGCCAGGGCTCGTCGGCAGCTATGTCGCCACCGGGCATCATGAAATAATCAAAGTGAGTGTATCTCTCAAAATCCAGGGGAGAGAGTATCATGAACTCGCTCCCCCATATATTGCCATCGCTGCCATAGCCTGTGCCGTCGAGAATTACTCCGATAACCTTTCCTTCCAGGCCCTGCTCAGCCATCACCGATGCTGCATGAGCATGGTGGTGCTGAACCCTTGCCAACGGCACTCCCTGCTGTTCAGCCATCTCCTCCGCAAACCTTCCGGAGAGATAATCAGGGTGCATATCGCATGCCACATGAGACGGCGTGAACCTGAAGAGTGAAGTGAACAGCCCCAGTGAGTCAAGATAAAAGTCGTATGTGGACAGGTTAATGAGATCACCTATATACTGACTCATAAATGCCTGGCGACCTCTTCCTATGCAGAAACTGTTCTTCTGTTCAGCCCCCGCTGAGAAAACGCCCTCAGCAGAGCAGAGCAGATCAACAGGCTCCGGAGCATAGCCCCTTGACCTCCTTATCAGGCTGATATTTCCATTGATAACTCTGACCACGGAATCATCAGCCCTGTTGTGTATCTCCCTGTTGTAACTCACGATGCATCCTGTGACGGGCATAAGATCACGTTCAGCCTGACTGTCAACGGTTATTATGGGTTCATTGCTGAGGTTGCCGCTGGTCAGCACTAAGGCGGGCGTTGCGATCAGCCGGAACAGTATGTGGTGCAACGGCATGTGGGGCAGCATAGCACCTGTTGTATCCAGCCCGCTGCTCACCGAAGGCGCCAGGGGCATCTTCTGCTGCAATATGACAACAGGCCTTCTCCATGACTCCAGCATTGCCTCCTCCTGCGCCTCAACATGGCAGTACTCTTTTACGGTGTTCAGATCCCTGAACATCACTGCAAAGGGTTTGCTGTCACGCTGCTTTTTCTGCCTGAGTCCTGCAACCGCTGCCTCATTAAGTGCATCACACATGAGATTGTAGCCCCCCGTCGATTTTATGGCGACGCTGCCCCCGGAAGCCAGCCGTAGGGCTATCTCCTCCAGAATGTCATCTACCGGGGTGATGACAAGATCACCTGCCTTCATCGTATATACCGGCCCGCAGCTGTTACAGGCCACCGGCTGGGCATGAAACCTGCGGTCCGAAATGTCCCTGTACTCGGCAGCACACCGCGGACACATCTCAAAGGCCGCCATGGTTGTATTAATCCTGTCATACGGCAACGCTTTGATGATGGTAAAGCGGGGACCACAATTCGTGCAATTGATGAAAGGATAACCTCTCCGCCCGGGATCGGTCACCAGGTCATCAAGGCACTCCCGGCAGACAGCTATATCGGGACTGACCTCGGTGATGCTCTCTTCAGCATCAAGGCTTGGCTTAATGCTGAAGTCTGTATACCCGGCCGTCCTGATCTTCCTGAGCTGCACCGACCTGACAACGGCCGCCGGAGGAGCATGGTCACGAATCTCCCCGGCAAACCTGTCGGCTCTCTCCCGGTCACACTGAATCACCACGGTGACACCCCCGGTCCGGTTGACGACCTCACCTGTCAGATTGTGCTTTAAGGCGAGCCTTCGGATGAAAGGACGAAATCCTACACCCTGCACCAGCCCCCTGACCAATATCTCGTAACCTGTTTCTATGACTGCTACAAAAATAATGTCTGCTCTTCCTTCATACGTCGTACAGAGAGGATCACACTCTCTATCTCATCACTCAGGTTGACATTGTTGACAACCACGTAGTGAGGCACCTTAAGCAATACGGGTGAGAAATTCACAATACCCCTTATCCCCAGGTTTACAAGTTCATCGCACACCTCCTGTGCCGAAATCTCCGGTACGGCAAGTATTACCACGGTGACACTGAACCGCTCCGTGATCTCCTGAAGACGCTCCATGGAGTAGACGTGAAGGTCACTCCTGCTCTTATGCTTGTAGGGATCTACGTCAAAGGTGGCAACTATATTTATCCCTCGCCCCGTAAACCTCTCATACCGCGAGAGAGCCTGACCGAGATTACCCATGCCCACCACCACCACATTGGTTATACTGTCACGACTGAAGATAGTCTCAAACTCCCTGATAAGTGACTCCGTAAGATAACCGCCCCTCCTGTTACCCCTGATCCCATACTCTGAAAAATCCTTCCGCACCTGCTCGGGAGATACGCCTGCCTTACCTGCAAGAGTATAGGAATATACCCGTGTTACTCCCATTGCTTTCAGCCTCACCAGTAACCCGTGATAAAGCAATATCCTCCTCAGGCTGTTCCTGACACTGTATTTTGTGAATTGTTTCACAACAAATTCCTCTCATACATTTCCCTTATGCAAGTTAAACTAACTTTTTCAAACAGCGTATAAAATAATATGTAATTGATTATGAGTATTTTATTGGTTAAGAATTCTATTCCGCCCACGAACAGGCAAAAAAAACTTGACTTGAGTTTATTGCACACTTAACTTTATTATGTGAATCTTCTCACATAAAATGTACTACACAGGTATCAGGAAAGAAGATTGGCATCGTTCACTGGAAAAACTGCTCACCACTTATGACATTTTTGTTCCGGTGAAGGATGAGTTCAGCCTCGATTACGAGCCGTTCAGGCCGGATGAGGTGGAAAAAATTGCGTATAACATCCCCAAGCCTGCCACTCCGCTGAAGAACTTTTTTCTCCCTGTCAGGGAGAATGTGACTTCAGCAAGAAGTGACAGCAAGCCCAGGATCATCATCGGAGCTCCCAACTGTGACATTGAGGCGCTGCTGCTGCTTGACGAGATTTACCTTGACGAGGTTTTTGCCGATCCCTGGTACCGGAGCAGGAGGAACAGCACCATACTGGTGGCTTCAGACTGCTATGCGGTAAATGATCACTGCCACTGCCTCTCCTATGGTGTTAAGCCCTGGTCTGCGGCCCATGCTGATATGGCGATCCTCGCTGATGGAGACCAGCTCCTCCTGAGGATAATGTCGGATAAGGGGAAGGAGATTGCAGAACAGCTCTCCGGCATCCACAGTGTGGATGACACTGCTGCTGTCTCTTTTGCCGACCAGAGGCACAATGAGACTGAAAAGCTTCTCTCCGACCTCAATACTGGGCTCCCGGATTACAACACTACAGGCGAGATCATACAGAAGGCCGGAGATAAAATCTGGAGAAAGTATTCCTCAAAGTGCGTATCCTGCGGTGCCTGTACCACAATCTGTCCCACATGCAGCTGCTTTCTCCTGATTGACAAACCCGATTTTGAAAAGGTGAAGCAGATGGATGCCTGCCAGTACCCCGGGTTTGAAAGGGTGGCTGGAGGAGAGGATGCTCTCTTTGAACTTCCCCGGCGCTTCAGGAACAGGTATATGTGCAAGTACGTCTGGAAACCTCAGAAATTCAACTCCCTGGCATGTACCGGTTGCGGCAGGTGCATCGAGGCATGTATCGGAAAGATCAATAAGAACGAACTGTTCATGGAACTCACCTGACAACCGTTATGGACAGCCATACCTATAATATATATAAGCCCCTGCGGGCAACACTTGAGGAGGTGATAGAAGAGTCGCCCCTTATCAAGACCTTCGTTCTCATTCCCGATCAGGAGTTCGTCTTCAGGACGGGCCAGTTCATCGAGCTCTCCGTTGACGGCGTGGGCGAAGCCCCCTTTACCCCTTCATCATCACCCCTGGTGACTGACAGGCTCGAGGTCACCGTGATGAAGACAGGCTATGTGACCGGCATCATGCATGAGCTTAAGCCGGGAGCCGTGATGGGTATCAGGGGCCCTTACGGACGAGGTTACCCTGTCAGCGAATTTGAAGGAAAAGAGGTGCTGATCCTCGGCGGAGGCTGCGGTCTTGCTCCCATACGGTCGCTGCTCTTCACCCTCGAACACATGCAGGATGACCTTGAAAAGGTTATCCTCTGCTATGGCTCCAAGACACCGGCCGACTGCATCTACAAGCCGCTCTTCAGCAGGCTCAACAGCCTTGCCAAGTTTGAAGCCCAACGCACGGTGGATATAACGGATGACGACTGGGAGGGGCCGGTTGGTGTGGCCACCATACTGCTTGACAACGTAAAGGTAAATATTGAAAACTCCGTTGCCGTGGTCTGCGGTCCTCCCATAATGATGAAATACGGTACCTTCAAGCTCCTGGAGATGGGCTACCGCGATGAACAGATTTACCTCTCCATGGAAAAGAACATGTCATGCGGCCTGGGCAAGTGCGGACACTGCATGATGGGTGAATTTTTCGTTTGCAAGGATGGCCCTGTCTTTACCTACAACGAAATAAAACATAATCCTGAAATCTGGACATAACACGTAACAGGCATGATGGTGTTAATAGACATGATAAAACTGAGGGCTGCCATGACGGAGGACCCGTCTATTGCGCTGCCTGAAGCTCTCTGCTATGGGTTAGCCAACACCAACGGGCTCAAGACCATACGTGAGCTGGCCACCTTCAGGTTTACTTGCCGCAGGTGCGAGGATGCCCCGTGCATTGCCGTATGCCCTGCCGATGCCCTTGAAAAAGACGAGGAGGGGGTGATCATGCGCCACACCAACCTGTGCGTATCGTGCAAGTCGTGCGTCACTATATGTCCCTTTGGCACCATGATGACCGATTTCTTCAGCCATCACCGCAATAAAGATCTGCTGTATGATCTGTGTGATCATGAAGAGGCCCGTAAGTTTGTTGAAGCATGCCCGCCGGGAACGGCGATGCTCACCGACAGAAAGGAAAATCCTGAAGAGCATCTCTATAAGCTGAATGAGAAGGTGCTGATCAGGGAATACATCTATGAAACTGAAAAAGAGTAACGAGTAGGACTATGGCGGTTTACCTCTTCTATTTCCTTATCTTCCCGGGATTGCTCTTCATGGCAATAGCGGGGGCATTACTCTCATGGTATGACAGGAAGATCACCGCCAGGGTACAGTTCCGCAAAGGGCCGCCCCTGCTTCAGCCCTTCTATGACTTCTTTAAGCTGCTGCTGGTCAAGGAGACTATCCTCCCGAAGCACGGCTCCCGCTCCGTCTTCCTGCTCGCCCCGCTGCTCGGAGTATTCGGTGCGACGATGGCCGGCCTCTTTATCCTCCTTCCGCTCTTTGGGATAGAGACCGGATTCAGGGGCGACATAATAGTTATCTTTTACCTGCTCACACTCCCCTCCTTCTCATATATCATAGGCTCCCTGGCCTCGGGAAACCCCCTGGCAGCAGTGGGAGCGTCACGCGAGATGAAGCTGATAATCAGTTATGAGCTCACCTTCCTCCTCGTGGTGGCCGCCGTGATAATGAAGAGCGGGCAGCAGTTCGACATGAACAGCATCATTGAGACACAACAGACAGGCAGACCGTTTATCGGAAGTATCTCCGGGGTGCTGCTCTTTGTTGCAGGAGTGTTCTGCATACAGGCTAAACTGGCACTGGTGCCCTTTGACATGCCCGAGGCCGAGACTGAACTTGCATCTGGCATATATATAGAATATTCCGGTCCCCCATATGCGATGATAAAACTGGCAAAGTACATCATGTTCTTCATCCTGCCGGCTTTCATCGTTGCCATACTCATGAACGGCATGAACCCGGGCATAAACATCGTCTGGTTCATCCTGAAGATCCTCGGAGTGGTGCTTCTGCTCACACTTATAAGAAATACCAACCCGAGACTGAAGATTAAGCAGGCATCCGGCTTTTTTCTCATCTGGATGAACCTGCTTGTTATTATTGCCATTGTGTTGATTGCATTCGGACTATAAAAACGCAGACCGTGGGCTTCAAGGATTATTGTTTC
>CAZFIF010000042.1:0-16209 GCA_964519065.1 uncultured Rikenella sp. | reverse complement strand
CTGGGTCATCACTTTTTTGTATTTTTGTTAAGACTGGTAAAGGTATGAAGTTATCATCTATCGTAAAAAATTTCTCTCTCTTAGTTATTAACAGAGAGGCCTCCGGATGGTTCGCGGCAATGATATTATTGCTGCTCCTGCCATCGTGGCCGTTGCAGGGTCAGGAGGGTACACTGCAGCCCTCGAAGGCCGCCGCGCAGGCTGCCTGGGACAGGGGTAACTACGAGGTTGCATACACCCATTTTAACGGGCTGCTGCTTCTCTATTCGCGCGACCCGGTATACAAATATTACACCGGTGCCTGCCTGACGGAGCTACAGCGCGATATGCCACGTGCGGTGGAGCTGCTGAGCTCTGCCATCAACAGCTCTGTCAACATAAAGAGTGTCCCCGACGAGGTCTGGTTCTACTACGGGCGCGCGTTGCAGATGAGCGGTAATTTTTATGATGCTGCGGATGCATATAACAGGTTTGCCAGGGCAGCAGGCAGGAGAGTGGCGCAGGAGTATGGCATTCAAAGCTATATTGATCAGTGTGCGCAGGGGGAGGGAGCGCTGGACGTTATCCGGGTAGCAGCCGTTGCGGATCGCAGTGTGCAGGCTGCAGATCCCTCTGCCGCCAGAGCATCGGGGGACGAAGCCCTCCTCCGCCAGGACTCCGGTGGACGAAGCACAGAGCCCTCATCTGAAAGAGCATCGGGGGACGAAGCCCTCCTCCGCCAGGGCTCCGGTGGACGAAGCACAGAGCCCTCATCTCAAAGAGCTTCGGAGGGAGGGGCGCAGGTTCCATCGAACAGGGTGCCGGAGGAGTATGACCGGGTGCTTGCCGTTGCGGTTAAGGTGCAGCATGAAGCTGACTCACTGGAAGCTATTGCTGACGCTGAAACCGGTGAAGCGGAGAAAATGGCTCCTGAGGCAGATGAGGCACTGCGCAGGAGAGCCGCACAAAGCAGGGAGAAGGCTGACGCAAAGCAGGCGGAGGCCGACGCACTGTTTCGGCAGCTTGAGGGTGACACACCCGGCCAGCCGCAACACTCTTCAGATGCAGTAACCCCATCTCAACAGCCAGCCGGGCAGGCAGCAGCACCCGCATCTGTCTCAGCCACGGCATCGGGCCTGCCTCCCACATCCAATACCGGCACGGCACAGCCCCGGACACCGGAATATGCAACCGTTCCGCAACCAAAACTCCTGTCCCTGTTTGAAGTCCGGCCAAAACCTGCATACACGGCTTCCAATCCTGTTCCAATAGATATAACTCTTCCGGAAGGACTGGTATATACAATTCAGATAGCCGCTTTCAAGAACCCCCTCAACCCGTCACTCTTTAAAGGGTTGTATCCTGTCTACGGTAAGCTGAAGAAGGAGACCGGCATCACCTTTTACTATACCGGTTTCTTCCGTCGTCTGGAGGATGCCAGGCAGGCGCTGCCAAAAGCCCGTGAGACCGGTTTTCCCGATGCCTTTGTCATTGCCCTGCTGAATGATACAAGGGTATCCATGGAGAGAGCTGCACAACTCGAAAAGGAGTGGAGTAACCAATCGCTGCCTTTTGAGAGCGATGCCTCCGCCACGGAGGAGAAGGCAGCCCCGTCAGAGACGCGTCCTGTCGGAACTCTCTCATTCAGAGCCGAGGTGTTGCGTACCGAAAACCCTGCACAGGAAATGATTGAGAAAATTGAACTGCTGGCCGGGCAGAGAGGTCTTGACATAATTAAAAACAACAAGGGGGAATCGGTGTTTCTGATTGGTAATTTTATTACATTTGAAAGCGCCGAAGACTACGTCTCGCTACTGATACGAAACGGCTACAGCACTGCCAGGGTTGCAGCATGGGTGGGAATGTACGAGATACCGGTTGAGGCTGCCATGGAACTTCTAAAAAGAATGCCTGATGACTAAGAAAGCACCACGGCCGGAGAGCAACAGGAAAGGAGAGGAGAATGAAAGGTCTCTGCTGCTCGTCAATGATGACGTCAACAGCTTTGAACACGTCATCTCCTCACTGGTAAATGTGTGCGGTCATGATGAGATACAGGCAGAGCAGTGTGCCGTGCTTACCCATATCAAGGGAGGATGCGTGGTCAAGGTCGGAGATGCTGCCACAATTGGCGAAATGAGCATGAGACTTAAGGAACTGAGCCTTGAAACAGTAGTAATTTAAAGGGTAGAAAGAGATGTCACTGGGACTTATTATTTTTCTGATCATACTGGGGTTGCTGCTCTTCGTTATTGAGTTCGTGCTTATTCCCGGTGTCACCATCGCAGGCATAGGCGGTGCCTTATGCCTGGTCACGGCCATCGTTTTTGCATTCACCACCTTTGGCACCCAGGCAGGTCTTATCATTCTCGGATCCACACTCTTTCTCATGATAGTTATGACCGTACTCATGCTCAAGGCAGGTACGTGGAATAAGATGATGCTGAAGACTGCCATCGACGGTAAGGTAGACAACGTGGGCGTACAGGAGGGAAAGGTGAAGCCTGGTGACAGGGGAGTGACGGTAACCCGTCTTGCTCCTGGAGGCAAGGTGCTGGTCAACGGTGAGTATTTTGAAGCCAAGTCGATAGATATCCTGATCGATCCCAGGCAGGATATAGAGGTAATAAGGATCGACGACAACAAACTGATTGTTAAACCAATAACTAAATAATTATGAGTGGAATAGGCATTTATGTGATTATCATCGTAGGGGCAGTGATCCTGCTCTGGATACTCCTTTACTTCATCCCTATCGGACTCTGGTTCCAGGCACTTGTATCGGGTGTCAGGATCAGTCTCCTGCAGCTTATCTTCATGCGGTGGAGGAAGGTGCCGCCCTCAATAGTGGTGAGTGCCATGATCGAAGCTGACAAGGCAGGAATCAAACTGAACCGTGATGAGCTTGAAGCGCATTATCTTGCGGGGGGGCATGTGCCACAGGTGGTTCATGCGCTGGTCTCCGCCAACAAGGCAAATATAGACCTCTCCTTTAAGATGGCTACTGCCATCGACCTTGCCGGACGCGAGGTCTTCCAGGCAGTGCAGATGTCTGTTAACCCGAAGGTGATCGACACCCCTCCGGTGACGGCCGTTGCCCGTGATGGCATACAGCTGATAGCCAAGGCCAGGGTGACAGTAAGGGCAAACATCAAGCAGCTGGTGGGCGGTGCCGGTGAAGAGACCGTCCTGGCACGCGTTGGTGAAGGTATAGTATCATCGATAGGCTCGGCCCACAGTCATAAGGAGGTGCTGGAGAACCCTGACCGAATAAGCAAGACAGTGCTTGAAAAAGGACTGGATGCCGGGACTGCCTTCGAGATTCTCTCCATTGATATTGCCGATATCGATATAGGCAAGAATATCGGTGCCGTGCTTCAGATGGACCAGGCCAATGCCGACAAGAACATAGCACAGGCCAAGGCTGAGGAACGCCGCGCCATGGCTGTCGCCTATGAACAGGAGATGAAGGCCAAGGCACAGGAAGCACGCGCCAAGGTCATCGAGGCAGAGGTGGAGATACCGCTGGCTATGGCCCACGCTTTCAAAATTGGCAACCTCGGCATCATGGACTACTACAGGATGAAGAATATCGAGGCTGACACGAGCATGCGCGATTCAATATCCAAACCACCTACCTCGGGAGGGGAGAAGAAGAAGTAGCCTGCTGTCTATTATCTGCTATTCCAGATAGAAGAGTATCATCTCCTCGATAGCCCGCTGGCATACCTCGCAGAATGTCTCAGCCTGGTTGCTCTTCATGCGACAGTCGTAGGAGGGGCGGTAGATGCCCTTTGCAGAATAACCCCCGCCTTCAAAGAGCCCGGTGACGCCGGTGTATTTTTTACTGTTGGGTGTGGGCACAGGAACTGACCTGGCTATCAGGTCCTTCCACTTGGCGTCGAAATTGACGCGCGTAGTTATGTTCGGCTCCCAGGGCTCAACATCAAGCGGGTAAAACTCTTCGTAAGCCACCTCAGATGAGTAATACTCGTCGGCCAGCCCGGCAAACCCGTGGCCGAACTCATGGATGAAAACCTGCGGAGTGTTCTGGTGGTCAGCAGTCACGGCGCTGTAATAGTTATAGACACCGCCGCCGCCATATCGGGGGCTGTTGATGAGCACAACTATCTGGTCGTGGGGAGCGGCAGCGGCATAATCGTTCACCTCCCGGATGTCCTGAGTGGTCAGGTACCTGTCTACATCAAAGGTGTAGTAGCTTGAGTTCAGAACGGTGTTGACATAAATTCCCTCACCGGGAACATCGGTGCCCGACTCCTGGGAGGGAGCCTCAATGGCCCATATGTTGATCCGCTCCCGGTATTTGTCGAACGGCAGTTCAGTAAACATTATGTCAGCCATGCGCTTTACGTCCGACCTGAATTTGTCCATCTCCTCCCTGGTATATCCTTCGGCAACAAACGCTATGTCAAGTGATGTATGCGGGTCACCAGATCCGTAGATGCGCGATGCAAGAGCTGCTTCGGGCTTCTCCCTGATAATGAAATAGCTGTCCGGGTCTATGACTGTCTCATAGAGCTTTGTAAATTTCCCGTCGCGGCCTCGAATGTCAAGCACAAATCTTACCTTGCTCTTCGGAAAGGGGAAGGTAGCCACTTCGTGAAAGCTCCTCTCCATCTCCTTCGCCTCCGCCGTCGTCTGCCACTCCTGGAAAAGGGTACAGAAACCGCGGGAATAGAGAAGTGTGCCTGTTGAATCATCATAGACCTCATACTTGAAATTACCGTATCCAAAGGGGTCTGTAAGGTTGGTGAGCGACCCTCCCCAGAAGGGCTCCTCCTTCAGGGATACCGGATAGGCTTTTGTGGTGGTGCTGTTACCTGCCAGCATAAAATCAAACCTGAGAGTGTGGTCAGTGAAATAGTCGTCGAAAACCACCTGTGCCTGCATGGTTAAAGCCATCAGAGCCATCGCAAAAAGGGAGAAGATTTTCATATTTTAACAGTTTAATGACGTAAAGGTACTAAACTGTCGGGCATGAAAAAAGATAATTAGTAATTTCACGGCCGTATCAACAGAGCGCATACATGTTCCGTCAATTTGATCCTGTAATGAGCGTCAGGGAGTGGCTGACCAATCTCGGTCTCTCTGCCGGGACTGTCTCCTGGGTCAGCACAATGCTGCTGGTACTGGCGGTTGCCTTTGTTGCATGGTTCTCGATGATATTCACGCGCGTCATCATAGTCAGGGTCTTCTCCGCAATCGTGAAACGGACACGGTCGCCTTACGATGATAAGTTCCTTGCGACAAAGATGTTTCGCAATTTCGCGCTGATTGTTCCGGGTGTTGTGGTTTGGCAGATGGCCTCTCTCATGCTAAGGGAGAATGCCGGGTGGCTCAGTTTTGTGCAGAAGTCCTCAGCACTCTATATCGTTATTTTCGTTACCCTCACCCTGAGCTCCTTTATTGAAGGGTGGCATCAGGTGTGGCTATCCCATCCCATATCACGGGGAAGGTCAATAAAGCCTTATGTACAGGTGGCAAAGGTGCTGGTGGTATTCACCGGCATACTGGCCGTTGTATCGGTACTTCTTAAAATATCGCTGGTCAATGTGTTCACCGGCCTTGGTGTTGCTACCGCCGTCCTTGCCCTCATCTTTAAAGACACAATACTCGGCCTCATTGCCAGTGTACAGCTTGCCGGCAATAATATGGTCAAACTCGGTGACTGGATCACAATTCCAGGCAGGAACGTTGACGGAACGGTGATTGATATAACTCTCTATACAGTCAAGGTTGAGAACTTTGACAAGACCATCCTCACGGTTCCCACCTATGCCCTTGTGTCGGAATCATTTCAGAACTGGAGGGGCATGGAGGACGCCGGGGTGAGAAGGATCAAGAGGGAGATAAGGATCGATGTAAGGTCAATATCCTTTCTGACTCCGGAACTCCTGGAGGAGATAGGCAGGCTGCCGCTAACAGCCGGATGGATAGAGAAAAACAGGGATGAATTGGAGGCTGTTGAAAGAGGAGAATCGACGTCGTTGACCAACCTGCACGCCTTCAGGGGATACATGGTTGAGTACCTCCGCAACCATAAGAATATAGACACCAGGATGCCGATAATGGTGCGCGACATGCCATCGACCGAAGCAGGTCTGCCCGTGGAGATCTATTGCTTCAGCAAAATCCATTCGTGGGTACCGTTCGAGGGAGTCCAGTCGGATGTCATTGATTATACCTTTGCTGTTGTAGGCCGGTTCGGGTTGAGGCCCTACCAGACCCCGGCGGGCAGCGATCTTGAAATATTAAAACCACACAGATAACCCTTACAGCTATGAATGAGACTCACAAAGAGAAGCTTGCATCATTTATCAGATCAGGTATTGACGACTCCACTGTTACTCCCAGGTATGACCCCTTCTGGCAGGCGCTGCGTTCCACCGGTACAGAACTGTGGCTCGACACCGGCGACATGGAGGAGGCAGAGGCAAACTGGACCGGTGAGATGACTGCGCTGACAACAAACAACACTCTTATTAACAACGAGATACAAAAAGGTATCTATGACGGTTTTATCCCCAGGGCACTGGAGATAGTGAGGGATCTGCCCGCCAATGAACAGGTAAAGGAGATTGCCTTTATCCTGAATGCCCGTCACGGATTACGCCTGGCGAAGAAGTTCGGGGGCATGGTCAGCGTGGAGCTTCACACTGACACTGCGCATGACATCGATGCTATTGTCTCTTACGGTATCCGCTACAGGGAGCTCTGTCCCGAACAGTTCATAGTGAAGGTGCCCTACACGCCCGAGGGACTCATCGGTGCACGCAGGCTTCGTGAGCTAGGTGTAAGGATTAACTTCACCCTTGAATTCAGCGCCAGGCAGAATGCCCTGGTCACCCTGGTAGCAAAGCCTGACTACCTGAATGTTTTTCTTGGGAGAATAGGGGCATTCATTGCCGACAACGGTATAGGTGACGGCACAGGCGCGGGTGAAAATGCGGTGCTTCACTCTCAGACCTGGGTCACCCGTCTCTCGGCGGAAAACAGGTGGAAGACCAGGCAGATAGCTGCCAGCCTTAGAAATTACAATCAGCTGGAGCTGCTCGCCGGAACTGATGTGTTCACCATGCCGCCAAAGGTGGCTGCTGCAGGCAGGAAACAGCTCAGTGGTCTCTTCGACAGCAGGGTTGGAAGACATTATGATGTTCCGCTGAACGATGATGCTGCGGGGCTGGCAATAGAGAAGTTCTGGGAGGTGCCCAGGGAGGTAATTGATCTCGGACGCTCGCTCGACAGGCAGATGCCGGCCACCGGTGAACAACTGGTGGCGAGGGCTCATGAGGCAGGACTGGGCGACATGTTTCCCCGAATGAGCCGTGAGGATAGTGAACGCCTGGCAGCGGAGAGCAAGATACCGGTGCTCTCATCATGGAGGGAACGTATCATATCAGGAGAACTGGCTTCCGACACTCTGTTGACCCTTGCAGGCATCGCTTCATTCACCGCTGACCAGCGGCAGCTGGATGACAGGATAAGGGGGATAATTGAGTCTAAAGTCTGAAAGCCTGAAAGTCTGTAAAGTCGAAAGTCCATAAAGTCGAAATTCTGTAAAGACGAGAGTCCATAAAGTCTGAAAGTCGAAAACACTGACAGTCTTACAGATTAACAGCCTGACTATCAATTCTTAATTCTTAATTCTTAATTCTTAATTCTTAATTCTTAATTCTTAATTCTTAATTCCCTGAACCACCTCTCTGTCTCACCACCTCATAAAGTATGATGCCTGCCGAGACGGAGACATTCAGAGACTCTATTACACCCGTTATGGGTATTGACACCTGAAGGTCGGACATCTCAGTAAGCTTAGGGCTGATGCCTTTCTCCTCCGAACCGAGTATCACAACTACCGGTCCGGAAAGATTGGCCGATGAAGCCTTTATATGTGCCTTTTCGGTGGCAGTCACGGCTTTGACGCCGGACTCCTTAAGGAATGTAAGGCATCTGGTCAGGCTTTTGACCCTGCATACTGGGAATGTGCTGAGAGCGCCTGCCGAGGCCTTCACGGCGTCGGGCGATATCCTTGCCGAGTTCTTTTCAGGGATGATGACGGCATCGGCCCCAAAGCAGGAGGCTGATCGTACTATGGCTCCGAAGTTGCGCACATCGCTGACACCGTCGAGCATCAGCAGCAGCGGATCCCTGCCCTCCTCAAAGATACGTGGCAGGATGGTTTCAATATCCTGAAACTCTATTGCCGACAGCCAGGCAATGACTCCCTGGTGGTTCTTGCGCGTTATGCTGTCGAGCTTCTCCGGTGGCACCACCTGCCAGGGAACACCCATCTCCGTAACCACCTTCATCAGCTCGTGGTATGACCCGCCGCGCAGGCCGCGACGTACCAGGAGACGGTCTATCTGTCTTCCGCCCCTGATCGCCTCCAGCACAGGGTGCATTCCAAAGATGAACTCCTTCTCGCTGTACATCATTGAAGTTCCTCCGGGTTATCAAGCCTGAAGATCTTTCCTTCGCGCCAGCGTGCCACGGCAATATCCCAGTAGCTGATGGGCGTGCCTGCCCTGTTAAGTACGAAGTGGTTGTCTGAAAAGAGGTTTCTCTCCTTCCGGAAGTTGAACCAGAGATACTGATCCTCGAAGGTGTAACGTGATCCCCAGCGGCTCTTGACAGGAGGTTTCCTGTAGCCCCAGCTCTCGCCTTCGGCGTTCTTGTACACTTTATCGGGTGGACCGTAGACAATGTATATCATCCCCCTGTCCGTCAGCCAGCCGGCTTTGAATGAACTGAAGTAGTAGTTTGAGAAGAGAGTACGGTTGTAGTAAATTCTTATCAGCTCCTTCGATCTTTCTATGCTTCCGCCGGTGCGTGCAAGCCAGAAGTGGTCCAGTGACAGTTTGGGTTTCACAGAGGTAAGCATTGTATCCAGCTCCTCAGGTGTAGCAAGATAGGCCAAAGGAGGAATCATGGTCTCCGGAGAGTTCATTGAGGGGTGATCGGGTCCGAAGTTGAAAAGCACGAGACCTTCCCTTATGAGGCTGTCAACTGAGAACAGATATATACCCCGGGCAGGAAGCATTACCGGCAGTGTGTCAGAGATGGCGAGGGGCACGATTCTATCAGGCTCCGGTGCCATGGTTACCTCAGGAAGTATTGTCGATGGGGCAGGAGGGATCTCCGCGACCTCACCGTAGTAAAAAAGCCACAGGGTGTCAGGCTGCAATGAGGGATTGATGATGTTGAAGTACTGGTCCTGCCTTACCACAGTACTGTGAATCTCATTCTTGCTGAAGTGATCCCTGATCTTGTAGTTCAGCTTACTGTACCTGCCTGTCCGCTCAAAATCAGTAAAGGTCTGCAGTGTCCGCTGCCGTGTCAGGTCTATTATCTTTACCTCTGCCGTGTAGGCATTTCCCTCAACGGTCTTGAGCGGTATGCGGAAGGCATATTCGCCCCCTACATCCTCACGTGGTATTTCATACTTGTAACGGGCCGTGTCAGCCAGTACACCCCCAAGCGTGTTGTTGAAGAGACGGACGGATATGAGCATGGATGTCATCGGCACTCCCTGCGGGTTTGCCTGGGAGAAGTAGAGCTCTCCCCTGCGGATGGCTATCGTCAGCAGCGATGTCTCCGCATCTTCATTGAATACGGAGATGTATGGAGTAAAGATATTCCTTGCCGGGTTATAGATATATGACATATCCTTGGTGTCCACAGCGTTCTGTGTCACCGAGCATGACCAGGCGAGCGACGCGATAATCACCGCGGTGAGGAGTGCTGTTTTTTTATTTTTCAGAGGCCTTGCCATGGCATAAAGTTAATAAAGATTTCAAAGCCTGTTCTCTTTCCAGCTCATCCTTAGCCGGCAGAGCTCCGCACCGTCACTATCCCTCCTTACCGAGTGGATGAATGCTGTCTCTGTATCAGCAGAGGTGCCTGTGAGAATGCTCACCCTCTCTCCAAGGTGTCCCTCCTGGATATAATTCACTTCGATGGTATCAGGAGTGTGGGTGCCGAGGAAATCAGGTTCATAGCTGTTAATGGCCCAGTAAACATAGCGGGCGTTGTTCACATGACTGTTGACGTCGATGTCGTCAAGCATCACCCTGAGTCCGTTTACCCGGTGATCGCCTGCGGGCAGGGGCGGAACCTTGCGGGAGTTGGCTCCGATTGCCTTTTTCTCCGGAAACATCATATTCAGGTCTGCCAGGGCCCTGTCAGGCCTCTGTGCTTTACGGGTGCCATAATCTACTATCACCCATGATGATGATGCTCCTGCCAGCCTGTTGCCGGCAGCATCATACATCTCCAGGTCGCGCAGTGCATAGATAAGGTCGGTGCCTCTGGGCCAGGTGCGCAGTGTCAGCTCCTCCAGCGCCATGGGAAGACGTTCCACCTTCACAGTCATTCTTGACAGTGCCCAGAAGGAGCCGTCATTCATCAGGTTGTCACGACCCCATCCCAGCTCATTGGCATGTCTTCCCGCCAGGTCCTCGAAGAAGTTGAACATGGCGCCGGGACTGAGTCTGCCGGTGATGTCGGTGTTGAAGATGTTGACGGGGTAGTTCCTCTCAAATATTTTCATTGTCGTTCATATATTCTGTCATGAAGTTCTCAAGCTCACCGTGGGCCTCTTCCCAGCTCTGCATGAGAGCCTCAAGTCTCCTCTTCCTCTCTTCGTAGAGGCTGAAGAATGCCGGGTCGTTCACTGCGCTGCTGTCTCCTGCCGATATCCTGGCATCCATTGCCGCTATCTCCTTTTCAGTCTCGGTTATCTCTGTCTCCCACTTTTCGGCCTCTCTCTGCAGTCTGCGGTACACTCTCCCGGTCTCCTTTTTCTCAAGGTAGAGCATCTTGCTGCTCTGCTGCGAGGTGTGCCTGCCGGTTGATTCTGCTGCCTGTGCAGCATCATTCTCCGGTGGTGATTCCGGCTTTGCCGTCCTGCTACCCCTGTTCCCGTTGCCCGCCGTGTCTCCTTTCGGCAGGGTGTAGGGGGCCGCTTTGCCGTCACCCGCCGCGCCTGCTTTGCTGCCTGCCGCTTCCGGTTTGCTGCCCGCCGGACTTGTACTGCTGCCTGCTGCTCCCGGTCTTTTGCCTGCCGTGCCCGGTTTGCTGCTCCCCGCATTTGCACTACCACCCGCGGCTCCGGGTTTGCTGCCCGGTGCTCCTGCCTTGCTTACCGTTGAGCCCGGTTTGCTGCCCGGTGCTCCTGCACCTCTGCCGGCAGCGGTCGCCGCCGCACTGCTCTTTTTACCTCCGGGGGCGGCTCTCATCTCAAGCTCCCTCAGAGATTCTATCTTTCTCGACCTGAGGAACTCGGTGATTCCTCCGAGATGAGTCCTGATCTTCCTGTTACGGAACTCGTAAACCTTGTTCACCAGCCCGTCGAGAAAATCCCTGTCGTGCGAAACCACAATTAGTGTGCCATCAAATTTGATCAGGGCCTGCTTGAGGATCTCCTTGGAGCGAATGTCGAGATGGTTGGTGGGCTCGTCGAGTAGCAGCAGGTTATAGGGTTCGAGCAGCAGCTGAACGATGGCCAGCCTTGAGCGTTCACCGCCGGAAAGCACCTTGACCTTTTTGTCGATGTCATCACCGTGAAAGAGAAAGGCGCCAAGGATATCGCGCAGCCGTGTGCGGATGTCGCCGCGGGCTATCCTGTCGACTGTCTCAAAGACCGTCAGCTCATCATTTAGAAGCTCATCCTGGTTCTGGGCGAAGTATCCAATGGAAACATTGTGCCCTTTCTTTACCGTTCCCTCATGGTCTATCTGCCCGAGTATCATACGTGCAAGGGTGGTCTTGCCCTCACCGTTGCGTCCCACGAAAGCCACCTTCTCTCCCCTTTCTATCTTGAGGTCGATACTGTCAAGCACCAGGTGGCTGCCATACCGTTTTGAGGCCTCGGCAGCCTCCACCACCACCGTCCCCGATCGCGGGGCGGGGGAGAAGCGTATGTTCATGGCTGATGTGTCCTCGTCTTCGATCTCTATACGATCAAGCTTCTTCAGCTGTTTGATCTTGCTCTGCACCTGCACCGCCTTGGTGGGTTTGTACCTGAAGCGTTCGATGAACTTCTCGGCATCCTCTATCATCTTCTGCTGGTTGCGGTAGGCGGCTGTCTGCTGCTCGCGCCGTTCGCGCCGCAGCACCGTATATTGTGTATAGGGCACCCTGTAGTCATATATCTTGCCGAGGCTTATCTCTACGGTGCGACGGGTGACGTTGTCAAGGAAGGTGCGGTCATGGGAGACAAGAATCACCGCACCGGGGTATGTCTCAAGGAAGCCTTCGAGCCACAGGATCGACTCAATGTCCAGGTGGTTGGTCGGCTCATCCAGCAGTATCAGGTCGGGCTTACGCAGCAGTATCTTTGCCAGCTCAACACGCATGCGCCATCCGCCGCTG
Organism: uncultured Rikenella sp.; assembly: GCA_964519065.1. GTDB lineage: Bacteria > Bacteroidota > Bacteroidia > Bacteroidales > VadinHA17 > SR-FBR-E99. The sequence goes on along the minus strand of CAZFIF010000042.1, from coordinate 3,837 downwards.
AGCTCCCGGGTGGGACGGTGGAACTCCCCGGGGCTGAACCCCAGGCCCGCCAGTGTCTGGCCCGCCAGCGCCGTATAATCGTTGCCGCCGAGCAGCTGGTGCCTCTCTCCGGCGCTGTGGAGCCTGTCGCACAGATTGTGGTAGCTCTCGCTCTCATAGTCGGTTCGTTCCGCTATCTCCCTCGTGACATCAACGATCTCCTGTTCCAGGGCTTTTATCTCCGCAAAGGCAGTGAGGGTCTCCTCCATCACCGTAGTGGTGTCGGACACCGTCATCTGCTGTTCCAGGTAACCGACGGTGAGCTCACGGGGACGCTCTACAGACCCGCTGGTGGGATCCTGCATCCCGGCAATGATCTTCATCAGTGTCGATTTGCCGGCGCCGTTCCTTCCCGTTAAGCCAATACGCTCCTGGCGGGTAATGAGGAAGGAAACCTCATCCAGCAGGATAAAGCTGCCAAAGAGAACCGAAACATTGTTGACCGAGACCATCCGAAGGTGGATATTTGAGGGGCAAAGATAGAAAAAAGGTCCTATCCTTTGCTAAAGCTACGCATGACAAGTGGTGTCGGGATGTTATCGTTTCTCTGCGCCGGGTGCAGGCAGTTGAGGTATTGTCAATCATCCGAATCATACTCCATCCCGTTTATTTACGTTATTTTTGTATAAGCAATCCTGAAGTCATGAAAGAGAATCTGAAACTGCTGGCATTGCTCTTTCTCCTGATACCGCTGCTCACGATGCAGTCGTGCAGCAAAGAGGAGGAGCCTGATCCGTTTGAAGACAACACCTGGCTGATGTCATCCAGCCTGAAGTTTATGAGAACCAAAGAGAACATGGTCACCCTGGCCACGTGGGGAGCAGTGATATATCCTGAACTTGCGGGTATGATAGATGAGATAGTGAGCGGGGTGAACGTATACAGCATCACCTACAATACTACTTTTCTGGGTGAGAAGAAAATTGCCTCCGGCCTGGTCATCATACCCTCGGTGCCGGGAGACTACCCCGTGCTCTCTTTTCAGAACGGGACGAACACCCTGCATGCCAATGCCCCCACGGTTGATCCGGACTACCAGCCGTACCAGTTGCTGCAAGTCACCGCATCTACCGGTTATGTTGTGGTGATATCAGATTACCTGGGCTTTGGCGCCAGCGATGACATGGCACACCCTTATCTGCACAAGGAATCTACTGTTCAGACGCTGGTTGACATGCTCTATGCTGTGGGCGAATTCGACGACGATGTGGCGAAGGATATTACAATTACCGGTGATTATTACCTTATGGGTTACTCGCAGGGCGGATGGGCTACGCTGGCCCTGCTTGAGGCCCTGGAGCAGGACTACTCCTCCGATTTCACGGTCAGGGCTGCTGCCTGTGGGGCAGGACCATATGATATGAGCTTTTTCAACGATTATGTCCTTGGGTTGACGGAATACCCGATGCCTGTCTTCCTCTGCTATATTGCCAACGCCTACAGTGAGTACGGCATCTATTCCAGTTCCCTGTCAGACCTTTTCAATGATCCCTATGCGGAGCGCATTCCGGGACTTTATGACGGACTCCACTCCTCAGAACAGATAAATGGCCAGTTGACGGTTAGCATTTCCGGGCTCTTCAGAGCTGAATATATAACCGGGCATGCCAGCGCACCGGTATTCCAGAATGTACGTGATGCCCTGGCTGCGAACAGTATTGAAGGGTGGGGCAGTGACATTCCGATACTCTTCATGCACGGTACGGCTGATACATACGTTATTCCGGCACTGTCGGAAAGAATGCATGATGCCATGACTGCCGCCGGAAGCAGTCCTCTTACTTGCACCTACCTGCCCATGGTTGGATATGATCATTCGGGGGGCATCTTTCCGGCGGGACTCGCGGGACTGGAGTTTTTTAGTATATACAGGTAAAGACAGGGTGGGAAGGAAGAAGCAGTTGCCGACACTAAGGGGAGTCACTATCACGGACATAGGGTCGGAAGGCAATGCCATCGCGAAGGTTGATGAGATGGTTCTCTTCGTGCCGGGGATGATCCCGGGCGATGTGGTTGACGTCCGCGTCACGAAAAAGAAAAAAAGGTATATGGAGGGGGTGGCTGTGGCTGTAGTTACTCCTTCGCCCGACAGGATAGCACCGCCATGTTCTCACTTCGGAGTGTGCGGAGGATGCCGGTGGCAGCACCTGCCCTATGATAAACAGTTGCACTATAAGGAGCAGCAGGTGAGGGACAATCTTACCCGCATAGGTCATACAGCCATCCCTGCAGTTGATACCATTGTTGGCTCGGAGAAGATCTATGACTACCGCAACAAGCTGGAGTTCACCTTCTCGGACAAGCGATGGCTGACACGTGAGGAGGTTGCTTCGGGAGCAGAGCTCGGCAAGCGGCCTGCCCTGGGGTTTCATATTCCCGGTGTCTTTGACAAGGCTATTGATATAGAGGAGTGCCTTCTGATGGGAGGGCCCACTGATGCCATCAGGAACGAAGCCAGGAGGTATGCTCTTGAACGGAGGCTACCCTTCTACGATTTCAGGGAGCAGCGCGGCTTCCTCCGCAACCTGATTGTGAGAAGGACGACCGGCGGCGAGGTGATGGTGGTGTTGGTAACTACGGACAGCCATGGAGAGGAGAGGGAGAGGATGCTGAGACACCTGGCAGATCGTTTTCCTGAGGTAACATCACTCCATTATATTATTAACATCAAGAAAAACGACAGCATCTCGGATCTTACGCCTGTTCTTTATACCGGAAACGGGTACATCACCGAGGAGATGGAGGGTCTCCGGTTCAGGATAGGACCTAAGTCGTTTTACCAGACCAACAGCCGACAGGCAGAGAGACTTTATTCTGTTGTCAGGGAGATGGCACAGCTGACCGGCAGTGAGAATGTATACGATCTCTACACCGGCACGGGCACGATAGCCTGTTACCTGGCATCGGGGGCCGGCAGTGTCACGGGCATAGAGTACATAGAGGAGGCTGTTGCCGACGCGCGCGTCAATGCGCTGGAGAATAATATCGGCAACGCGCATTTCATTGCCGGGGACATCAAGGATATTTTCAATGACACCCTCTTCAGTGAGCGGGGGCGGCCTGATGTGATCATCACCGATCCTCCCCGTGCCGGGATGCACGGTGATGTCACCGCCGCGATGCTGCGCTCCGGCGCAGAGAAGATAGTATATGTAAGCTGTAACCCTGCCACCCAGGCGCGCGACCTCGATATTCTCTCGCAGGGTTATGATGTAAAGCGTGTTGCTCCGGTAGATATGTTCCCTCATACGTTCCATGTGGAGAACGTGGTGCTGCTGGAGAAAAAGGGGGCATAATTATTGTGTAGTATTCAATGATTTTATATTTTTGCACCCGCTGCATGGTGCTGTCCTGATGGCGGCAGACAGCAGCACTTTTTAGGGGAAGATGTTCTTTGCAGTGAAAGTTGAAAATCAGAGACGATTCGCCGGTTGGCGGATAAACTGCCTCGGACGACATGTTTATTGAATTATTGGAGCGATGGGTGAGAGGCTTAAACCAGCAGTTTGCTAAACTGCCGTACGGGTAACCGTACCGGGGGTTCGAATCCCCCTCTCTCCGCTCCGGCACTGTAGGCCGGGCCGCAATCATGCGGCCCGGCCTCTGTTTTTATGGAGACGACGAATGAGCTTGCTCATGAGGAGGAAGGCATAAAAACAGAAACCATGCGCCTCTGGCGCATGCCTGCAGTGCCGGAGCAGGTTCTCCTCCCGGGGATCATAAGCGAAGCGCATAATCCCCGCTCCGCCCTCTGGCGCATGCCTGCAGTGCCGGAGCAGGTTCTCCTCCCGGGGATCA
>CAZFIF010000041.1:0-16677 GCA_964519065.1 uncultured Rikenella sp. | reverse complement strand
TTGACGGAAAATCAACCGCCGCCGAAATACGGGCGGAGATAGCTACAGAAGTAGAGAAGATGAAGGAACGCGGCTCACGCGTACCCCACCTGGCAGCCATTCTCGTTGGTAACGACGGTGGAAGCGAGACTTATGTATCGCATAAAGTGAAGGACTGTGAGGAGGTTGGCTTCAGGTCCACGCTGTTAAGGCTTCCGGCATCAGTCACCACGGAGGGGCTGCTTGAAAAAGTGAAGGAGATGAACAGCAACCCGGAGATCGACGGACTGATAGTGCAACTACCTCTTCCTGAACACATCTCTGAAAGCAAAGTCATTGAAGCCATAACGCCGGAAAAGGACGTCGACGGTTTTCATCCCGTGAATGTTGGACGGATGGCGGCAGGACTGCCCTCATTTGTCTCCGCGACCCCCGCAGGGATAATGGAACTGCTGAAAAGATACAAAATACCTATCAGGGGTGCGGAATGCGTGGTCGTTGGCCGCAGTAACATCGTCGGCAGACCGGTGAGCATACTGCTGTCACAGAAAGGTGCTGACGCAACCGTGACAGTGGTTCATAGCCGCACAGCCAATATCGCAGGGATAATCAGGAGAGCTGATATAATTGTTGCAGCCATCGGATCACCGGGATTTATCACTGCTGACATGGTAAAAGAAGGAGCAGTGGTTATCGACGTGGGAACAACACGCGTGCCGGCACCAGAAACAAAGGCTGGCTGGAGGCTGAAAGGTGATGTCGACTTTGAAAACGTCGCCCCGAAATGCTCATGGATAACACCTGTACCGGGTGGAGTGGGACCGATGACCAGGGTCTCGCTGCTGCTCAATACCCTCAGGGCCTGTAACAGATAGGTATTTTGTGCGACCGTCTCCTTCTCCAGGGGGTTACATAGTCTGTCACTCTGCTTCTGCTGCCCGGTGTAATCTTACTGCCAGGTTGCCCGGGTACGGCTGACACCAGGCTTCTTACAGTTCCTGGTTGCATTAGCTGCAAGTCTGCTTCTGCTGCCGGGATTCTCTTTTGATGGACTGCTGCTACGGCAGTGATACCCCGGCAAAGTAGAGGTCGTACCCCCCCTGACCTCCCGGACGGTCTGATGAAAAAATCAGAAACATGTTGTCGTATCTCAGATCGTTACTCAATACGGGGCGGTATTCGTTTGAGGGAGTGTTGATTCCGGGACCGAGGTTCACCGGCGAGCTCCACTTGCCGTCGCGGAATACAGAGTAATAGAGGTCAAAACCACCCTCTCCGCCTTCCATGTCAGAAGTAAAAACCATGTACCTGCCCCTGACAAACGGACATTTATCGTTGCCGCTGCTGTTTATGCTATCAACGGCTGAAGCGGCAGCAGGCTCCGACATGAACCAATCATCAATTGAAATGAGAGAGGGTCTTGTGATCATGTAAATATCATAACCGCCTGCCCTGTCTGAACAGAAATATGCAGTATCAAAAGTAGTGCTCATTGAGAGATAAGCATCATTGGATGTGGAGTTGATAACAGTAACAGGCACGGGGTCAGAAAGGGCAGGAGAGGATGCAAAGGCCGGTATATAAACGGTATAGACCAGGTCCAGGCCACGGCCTTCCCTGGCCGATGATACTGCCATGTATTCCAAGCCGTTACGGCCATTAAAGAACCTTAAAGGTCCAAAATCATCTCCGGCAGTGTTGAAAAGCGAGAGAAGCCTGCCGGTGAATTGTTCGTCAGTCATCTCGGCGTTAATCTGAAAATAACCGGTGGTCTGACCAAAACTGTACATTAATCTGCCCTGGACAATATCAAATTCACTGCCTGCACTGTTGCGGTTTGATGAGAAAATTACCTGACGGCTTGAAAATATGCGGGCAGCTTCAATGTCCGCATTGTAATCATCATACTGCGTATTGAACCCTTCGAGGGCCATTACGGTATCAGGAAAATGCCCCAGCTCATAGTTGATTTTGAGCAGCGAATCCTCACGGCATCCGGTCAGCAAAGTCAGAATGACAAATGCCCCTGTCGCACAGAGAAACCTTAAAGTCATACTTGATGCGGTTTTATCTGAGATAACGGACAGGAAAGACATTTAATATGAAATCAATAAAAAAACCGGGCCTGTTGGCCCGGTCAGAAGGTAGAATTCAGGTTAATTCTAGGGTAATATTTGGTTTGAGGGTATTCGTCTCAATTCAATTATAAGATGAAAAGAGTGGCGCGATGGTTGCGTCAGCCCGATTTTTTTTTCTAATGTGCTGCTTTTCATGTTTATAAAAACGACCCCCTGTTGATAATTGATTTTCATTTGGGTTACACATTACCGATTATCTATTACATTTGCAGAATATTTGGGGAGAATGGAAGAAGAGAAATACGGTTTTGTACATGACGGCGAGGTAGAAGAGGTTATTCTCCGATTTGAAAGGATGCGGAAGAATAAGGAGACCTTGTATTTCGATGTGATTGAATTCGAGGCTATTATCGACTATTATCTTGAAGGGAATAATCCTGTCAACGCCTTTGAAGCCACTCTGCTGGCCTGTGAGCTGCATCCCAAATCAGTGCCCATACTAATACGGAAGGCACGCGTGCTGCTGGAAAAGGGAAGAGCTGCCGAGGCCCTGGCCATAACCAACAGCCTGGAAAATATTGAACCCGGAAACTATGATATCTATCTCTGCAAAGGCACTGCCCTGGCTATGATGGGTGACATCGACGGCTCCAGGGGTGTCTTTGACCTGGCACTGGCAGGCGACTCGGAAGACAGGGAGACAGTTCTCTACGGCATCACCTCCATACTGCAGAATCTCAATTACTACGGGGAGATGATACCCTATCTCCATATGCTGTCTGAGCTGGAGCCTGACTTTCCTGCCCATACTTATGACCTTGCCTACGCCTACGACCGGAAGGGCGACCTTGATAACAGCATACGCTATTATGCATTGTACCTGGAAGAGGAGCCCAACTCCGACAGTGCCTGGTATAACCTTGGAATAGTCTACAACAAAGCGGGAGAATACGGTAAGGCACTGGAGGCATATGACTATGCCCTGGCCATTAACCCCGAGAATACCTTTGCTCTCTTCAATAAGGCCAACATCCTCAGTAACCTGGAAAAGTACACCGAAGCAATGACCGTGTACCGCGAGTTTGTGGAAGAAGAGCCTGACAGCATGGAGGGATTGACCTACCTGGCGGAATGCTACGACAAGACGGGAGACGAGGAGATGGCACGCAAATACTACACTGAAGCCATTGATCTCACCCCCGACTTCCCCGATCCGTGGTATGGCCTGGCCCTTCTCTCACTGTCGCGCAATAAGCCGGTCGAGAGTATCACCCCGCTCAAAAAGGCCATTGAAATAGATCCGGGCAATCCCGACTACTGGTTCTCACTCGGCAAGGCCTATATCATGACAGGCAGGATCAAGGATGCCCTCAGATGCTTCTGTGATACCCTCAGACTCGACGGTTATTATGACGAGGCCTGGATAGAGATCGGCATCATAATCATGATGACGGGTTCGTACAACGGGGCACTGCGTATCCTCAAAAAAGTAAGGAAGATAAGCGGCGACCTGCCAGGGGTCTGGTTCCTTCTGGCATCGTCATTCCTCCATACCAACAACCTGCCCGAAGCAGCCCGCGCTCTCATAAAGGCATCAAGACTCGACAACGACCTGCTGGAGGAATATGCCGTGCTTCTCCCGGAAGCCAAACTCACGCAGGCAATGAAACGACTGTTCAGGAAAACCAACTAAGATATGAAAAAGGCAAGGCAACTGCTCACCCATATCCCGGAGAGACCGCCCAAGCCCAGAAATGAAGGCCTTACCATGGTGATGGATAAAGGCTTGAGCACCAGGGAAGCAGAGGATATGGCTGCCGTGGGAAGCAACTATATCGATTATGTGAAGCTCGGCTTCGGCACTTCAGTAATAACCCCTGACGTCGAAAGCAAGATCAGGATTTATCATGATGCAGGCATGACGGTATATCTCGGGGGCACCCTCTTTGAGGCTTTTATAATCAGAGGCCTCTTTGACGAGTACGTCAGCCTCCTAAGGGAATCAGGCATCACAATGGTCGAAGTTTCAGATGGCTCCTATGAATTCGAACACACCGACAAGCTTGATTATATCAGGAGACTGTCACAGGAGTTTACCGTCGTTTCCGAAGTAGGTTCAAAAAAGAAAAATGTGGTCTACACTCCTGACCAGTGGGTCGGGATGATGAAATCAGAGCTGGAGGCCGGATCGGTAAAGGTGATCGCCGAAGCGCGCGAATCGGGCACGGTGGGTATCTATAACGACGACGGATCGGTCAACCTCGAACTGATAAATACCATCAGTAAAGAAATAGGATTCGGTAATGTCCTCTGGGAAGCACCGTTGAAGCAGCAACAGGCATGGTTTATCACCCATTTCGGGGCAAACGTAAATCTGGGCAACATAGCTCCGAATGAGATCATTGCACTCGAATCACTGAGACTCGGCCTGCGCGGAGATACCTTTTTTGCATTCCTTCCGGATGAGATGAGATGAAACTCTTCGGAATAATAGGATACCCGCTCGGACACTCATTCTCACAAAAACACTTCACTGAAAAATTTGAAAGGGAACAGCTGGCAGACCACTGTTACCGCAAGTTCGAACTTGCAGATATATCACGGCTGCCAGCACTGATTGAGAGTGAGCCTGACCTGCAGGGCTTCAACGTTACCATCCCCCATAAAGTGAATGTCCTCGATTACCTGGATGAGATCGATGAGTCAGCCGCGGGAATAGGAGCTGTAAACACGGTAAGGGTAATCCGGAGTGAGGGCAAAACCTGTCTTAAGGGATTTAACACCGACGCTCCGGCCTTCAGGGAATCGCTGCTGAAAAACCTGATCACACTTCCTGAATCTGCCCTGGTGCTCGGTACAGGAGGTGCGGCAAAAAGTGTGGTGCATACTCTTATAGAACTGAATATTATAGCTATACCGGTATCACGACAGCCGGTCAGAGGCGGGTATTCATATGATGAGCTGCCCGGAGATGTGATAAGTGAGGCGGGACTGATCGTCAATACCACTCCGCTGGGAACGGCGCCCGACGTTGATGCGATGCCGCCGATCGATTACAGTTACCTCAGAGAGGGACAGATGCTCTTTGACCTTGTGTATAATCCTCCCGTAACCTCCTTCCTTGCACTGGGGGAGGAACGCGGCTGCCAGACGGTTAACGGTGAGGAGATGTTCCTGATCCAGGCCGGGCTGGCGTGGGAGATATGGAACACCAAAGTCAGCTGAAAAGCCCTGCAGGGTACTCTATCGCAGTGAGTGTGAGACCGTGAGCCGGTGCCGACTGCCCGGCGAGACCTCTGTCTCTTCCTTTGAGTATCTCCTCTATAGCTTCCGGAGCCAGCTTACCCCTTCCCACTGGTATCATGGTACCGACAATAGCCCTTACCATGTTCCTGAGAAAACGGTCTGCACTTACAGTGAATACCGTCATGCCGCCCTCCTCATGCCATACTGCCTTTGTAACCCGGCAAATAGTTGTCTTGTTGCCACCATGCAGCCGGCTGAAACTGGTGAAGTCGCTGTGCCGCAACAGTATTGCAGACGCCTCGTTGAGCCTCTTCAGGTCAAGCGGCCAGTGAAGCAGCCATGAGGTGTCAGCGGCAAAGGGATCCTTTGCCCTGCTGATGGCATACCTGTAGGTGCGAGAGAACGCATCAAAACGGGCACTGGCATCAGACCTTACTTTCACGATCCTGCTGACAGCTATGTCATCGGGCAACAGGCTGTTAAGACTGTACAGCAGCTTATCGTCGTCCCAGAGATCGTCACGCAATGCATCAAAATGAGCACAGAAGAAGGATGCATGCACACCGGTATCGGTACGGCCGGCACCTGTCACAGCCGTGGGCCGCGACAGAACCGTGCTGAGAGCAGCTGACAGTACCCCCTGAACCGTCTTCCGGCCCGGCTGCAGTTGCCAGCCGTAATAGGCTGTGCCCCTGTAGGACAGAAAAATAAAGTACCTTGACATGTGAGACCTAAAACGTAAAGATAGCTAAAGAACATTGCAGCGAGAGCAGCTTTTGGCTAAATTGCGCTGTCAAAAAGCAAAACAATGAATGAACCTGTACTGAAACGAGGATTCGCAAGCGACAATAACTCCGGTGTACACCCTCTGGTAATGAGAGAGATAGAACGGGTCAACCGGGGTCATGTGGTTGGTTATGGAGATGACCCCTTCACCGGTAGAGCACAGGAGATGCTTAAAAAGGAGCTTGGAGAGGCAGCTGAGATATTTTTTGTCTTTACCGGCACGGCCGCCAATGTCCTGGGATTAACAGGCGTGACACGGTCATGGAATTCTGTTATCACTGCATACACTGCCCATATAGAGCAGGATGAGTGCGGAGCTCCGGAGAAGTTTGCCGGGTTCAAGGTGCTGACTGTCGATACTCCTGACGGCAAGCTGAGGCCCGGGATGCTGGCAAAACACATGCACGGATTCGGCTTTGAACACCATAGCCAGCCCGGTGTAATCTCAATATCACAGGCTACGGAAATGGGGACTGTCTATACACCGGAAGAGGTGAAGGAACTGGCTGACTACGCCCATAAGTCGGGCCTGCTGCTCCATATGGACGGCGCCCGGATAGCCAATGCGGCTGTTACCCTGGGACTGCCCTTCAAGGCTTTTACTACCGATGCGGGGGTCGACCTGCTATCCTTCGGAGGCACTAAAAACGGAATGATGTACGGGGAGGCAGTATGCTTTCTCAAACCCGATATAGCACCTGGATTTAAATACCTCAGGAAACAGGGGATGCAGCTGGCATCAAAAATGAGGTTCATCGCCGCACAGTATATTGCCTATCTCACCAACGGACTCTGGAAGGAGTGTGCATCACACTCAAACAGCATGGCCCTGGAGCTTGAGAAGAGACTGCGGGAGATACACGGCGTGACTATAACGCAGAAGGTAGAGGCAAACGGCATTTTCATCATCATGCCTGCCGTGGTGGCTGAACGGCTGAGCAAAGATTACTTCTTTTACCCCTGGGATCCGCAAACCTCCGAATACCGACTGATGACCAGCTGGGATACTACAATGGAGGACATAGTTCAATTTACTGAACTACTGAAGGTTATCATGGATGAGAAAAGATAATTGCTCAGATCCTTTTATACTTCAGCAGCAGGGAAGCGGAAAACACCAGGAGGGTGAAAAAGAGATATGCGGGAAACCAGAGATAGACCGCTGGCGAAGATGACTGCCCCAGGCTCGTGATCAGAATAATGTTCATAAAAGGTATTGATGAGAGCCAGGCAATCAACCCCGAAGAGGCAAGATCATGCTTCTGCTTTTCATCGTAAAGCGTAAGCCTGGTTTTGCGCGATAACCTGATGATCCAGTAAATGATAAGTAAGAACCACGGGAGAATAATAGCCAGGGAGTAAAACATCAGTAGCCATAAAAGCCAGTTGCTTATTGTGAAATCTCCCAGGGCAACGTATGCGTAAAGAGTGAAGGCCAGCCCTATGAACCCGCACACCATGCCTGTATACTGAGTCACTTCGAACATTATCTCGTCAACCACCGGTGGGGGATTTGCGGTCACTCCTCTGATCCCTCTGAGTATTATGAAGATAATCCGATACAGAATTATATAGAAAACAAGCCGGAAAAGAAGCGAACCAAAAAGCCATATCCACTCCAGGGTGCACTCATAACCCTGCACAAGGTAGTCACTGCCGATGTCTTCCAGTGCGGCAAAGTCAAACACAAGGAGAATGGCGGAGACAGTACCGGCTATTATAGCGGTGATGACAAGAGCGCCGGCCTTGAACCCGGTTCTGAATGAGTTCAGAATCAGAAGAGCAAATGAGAATAAAAGAAGAACCTGAATAATAAACCCGGCCCCGATGAAATTGCTCATCTTTTCAATAGCAGGTGATTTTGCCCTTATCTCCAGGTATGCATACAGATCATAGAAGAGCCATAATGACGCAAGAGTGAGAAGCACCAGCGTGACCAGGGCCGCTGTCCTTAAATGTCTCTTCTCTTTGGATACTTTATTAATTTGCTCCATAATTATTTGATATCAACTATCTAAAGTTAAGCTTCAGTATTGTTTTCGATAATATAAAACAGATCCTCGACATTGACCCTGAAGTGCCTTGCTATCTTAAAAGCAAGGAGGGTAGATGGTACAAACTTGCCTTTCTCCACGGCATGAATGGTTTGTCTGGTCACCCCGACAGCCGCCGCCAGCTCCTCCTGTGATGTCTCGTTATTCTCGAACCTGTACTTCCGGATGTTGTTGCCCAATTTCATATGATGTAAAGTATACAGCAACAAATGTAAACAATAGTATACATCAGTGCAAGAAATCCTACTGTTTTTTACAAAAACGTCATAAGATTCATTTTCTACTTCCTGTCAGGCTGAGGGATCAGCAGCATGCTGTCGCCATAACTGAGGAAACGGTAGCCGGCAGAGAGTGCATGATCATATATATTTCTCCAGGCATTGCCCGAGAAAGCCGCGACAAGCAGCAGCAGGGTGCTGCGTGGCTGGTGGAAGTTGGTGATCATGTTTCCTGTGAGGCGAAAACGGTAACCGGGCACAATGATAATGTCTGTCGTGGCCTCCAGAACTTCAAGACCCTTTTGATCCATCACCTTCAGTAACTGGTCCAGGGCAGCTTCTCTATCCATCCGGTCACCTCTCTCATAGGGCTCCCACTGCGAGACGGAGGGTATGCCCCCGGCAGGCCACCGTCCTTCCGAGGAGCTCAATCCGAGCCAGTAGAGGCTCTCAAGCGTGCGCACGGTAGTTGTACCCACTGCGGTGATCTTTCTGCCCCTGAGCCTCTCCAGGGTATCCCTGGAGACAAAAAAATGCTCGGTGTGCATCATGTGATCGCAGATAAGCTCCGATTTTACCGGCCGGAAGGTACCGGCACTCACATGCAGCGTTATCTCACTCTTCTCAATGCCTTTATCATGAAGCCGGCCAAGAAGGGCGGGGGTGAAGTGCAACCCGGCAGTAGGTGCTGCAACTGAACCGTCATGGCGTGCATAGAGGGTCTGGTAACTGGCAGCGTCGCTCTCATCATCGTCGCGTCCGAGATAGGGAGGAATAGGCATGTGCCCCATCGACTCGAGTACCTCTGCAAAGGGGATCTCATCGGCATCCCAGGTAAACCTCACAACGAAGGAGTCACCCGCAGCTTCCATTCTCTCGGCGCTCAGATTATAACTGCAACCGTTGTGAACGAACTCAGAAACCAGTACACCATGCTTCCATCTCTTAAGGTTGCCTATCAGGCATTTCCACTCGACCGGGGAGCAGGATGAGAGATTGGATCCGAATTCAAGCGGCAGATACGGCTCAAGACAGAAGACCTCAATAACGGCACCGGTCTCTTTTCTGAATCTTAACCTTGCCCTGATCACCCTTGTGTTGTTGAACACCAGGAGATGCCCCGGATCGGCCAGGTCAGGAAGATCATTGAATACCCTGTCGGTGATGCTGTGGCCATCCCATACAAGCAGCCGGGAACGGTCACGCTCCGCCAACGGATACTTTGCTATCCTTTCCAGAGGCAGATCATACGAATAATCGGTGATCCTGATATTTCCATAAAGCTCTTTCATCTCTCCCGGAGCGCTCAAAAATAGCTGATTTTTGACTATCTTTCATCTCACAATGAAAGTCAACAGGACAAACAGGGAAAACAGCGCCGGCACAGGTACCAGGGAGGTTGACCTGCACCTCAGAAGCGGCTACAGCCAGCCTGATGCCATTGACAGGCAGCTCTCCAGGTTCAGGGGTGAACTTGAGAGCGCAGTGAGAAGGGGAGAGAGGGAGATCATCTTCATACACGGGCAGGGCACTGGCAGGCTCCGGGAAGAGATAAGACAGATACTTACGGATAACTATCCCTCATTCATCTTCCAGGATGCGCCGTTCAGCAGGTATGGATTCGGTGGTGCTACACTTGTAACTATCAAAAAATAAGATATATGCCTTATGTGAGTTTTAATCCGTGGCTCCAGAAGCCGGATGCCTCGTTCCCGGAGATGAGCGACCCTGAACTGACCGGTATCCTGGATGATAGCGAGAGGCTCTTTCGCCAATGGCGCAGAAGCAACATTGCTGACCGATGCAGCAGGCTGACCGTCATGACCACTCTCCTCCGTTCTCGTCGCAGCGAACTGGCAGAGATGATGGCTGCGGAGATGGGAAAGCCTGTCACACAGGGCCTGGCTGAAATTGACAAGTGCGCGCTCCTTTGCCGCTGGTATGCCGATCATGCACCGGGGATACTCAGGCCCGAGAGGAGAGCCTCTGCAGCACGCGAGAGCCATATCTTCTATGAACCGCAGGGTATCATCCTGGGTATCATGCCGTGGAACTTCCCCTTCTGGCAGGTGTTCCGGTTCATAATCCCGGCACTGACAGGGGGCAATGCCGGACTGCTGAAGCATGCCTCCAACGTACCGCGCTGTGCTCTCGCTGCGGAGGAGATCATCAATGCATCGGGATTTCCTGCAGGCCTTTTCAGGACTCTCTTTCCGTCACACTCCCAGGTGGCACGACTGATCAGCGACCACCGCATAAGAGGTGTCTCGCTGACCGGCAGTAATATTGCCGGGAAAAAGATAGCAGCAGCGGCAGGGGAGAGTCTCAGGAAAATGGTCATGGAACTGGGGGGAAGCGATCCGTTCATCGTGTTTCCTGATGCGCAGATCGACAGGGCAGTGGAAGCTGCCCTGGCAGGCAGGTTTCAGAACGGGGGACAGAGCTGTATTGCAGCAAAGAGGATCATTATACACCACGACATCTACAGTGAATTCAGGGATAAGTTCCTTGCCGGTGCAAAGGCGCTCAGGACGGGAGACCCTTTGGATCCGGCGACAGAAGTAGGTCCGATGGTGAGTGCTGCTGCTGCCGACGAGCTTGAAAGACAGCTGGATGAGTCTATCAGCGAAGGAGCACTGCTGCTCTGCGGCGGTCGCGCAGGGAAAGAATACCCGGCCCTCTTCTACCCGGCAGTGGTTGAAAAGGTGCCGCTCACATCACCACTGGCCTGCGAGGAGACCTTCGGCCCTGTGGCGCCACTGTTCACCTTCAGCACTGCTGATGAGGCTGTTGAACTGGCAAACAGCACCCCGTTCGGACTGGGGGCAACTGTCTGGACTGCTGATGAACGTCTGGCCATGTTTATGGCCCATGAGATCGATACAGGAACAGTGGCTGTAAACGGTTATGTCAAAACAGAACCGGGACTCCCCTTTGGAGGCGTCAGGGAATCAGGGTACGGACGTGAACTGGGCGTGGAAGGATTACGTGAGTTCGTGAATATCAAGACAGTAAATATTTTCTGATCTCCCTGCAATTATGCTATCTTTGCAGCATGGCAGGCCGGTCCGTCGCCCCGATAATTGTGCCGGGGAGGAAAGTCCGGGCAACATAGAGCACCATCCTTCCTAACGGGAAGATATCCGAAAGGGTATAGCAGTGTAACAGAAAATAACAGCCCCGCTCCCGGGTGGGGTAATGGTGAAAAGGTGAGGTAAGAGCTCACCGGTCCCGACGGTGACGCCGGGAGCCGTACACCTGATGGGTTGAAAGACCGCGTATACCGGCATCTGAGGGCTGCTCGCCCGAGCCGGGGGGTAGGTCGTATGACCCCGACAGCAATGCCGGGGCTAGATAAATGACGGAACAGGTGCATCAATCCTCTTGCAGGATACCGCATCGCGACAGAACCCGGCTTACAGGCCTGCCTTAAGTATAGAAGAGGGTGCCCTTTCACGGGACACCCTCTTGATTTTTTCCTGTCAGCCGGCCCGGAGAACTACCCCTCCTGCAGAGCCTCTCAGCGCCAGCCCGGAAAGGTTACTGAATAATGAAGAGAGAGTCGTCCATCTCCCTGTCAAGCTCTATCTTGGTGAAGGTCATACCACCCAGCTCCATGCCGTTGACAAACTGCTTGATCACCTTACCGAATTTTGCTCCGTTGACATCCATGTACTCTTTAACGTAGGATTCCACCTCCATCTCCTGTCCCATCTGCTCAACCTTGGCGACAGTCTTGACAGTGAGGCAGCTCTCCTTGTCAATAAAGGCTGTAGTGACAGTGCCGGCCTCATCGGTGATGGTCACCTTGTATGCGGGATTGCCGTCAACAGCCTCCTCGCCGTCAAGCGTCAGCCTCCCGCCCTTGTAGGCCTCAAGCATATTGTCACGGAACATGTTGTACTCCTGTACACTGCCAAGCTGCTCGGCAGGGATCTCAACAGGCTCGCTGGCGCCGGTGAGCGGATTGACCATAAAACCCTTCTCCCCGTCAAATGCCGTAATTATCTCCATGCCGCTGAAGGAGATGACTACCTTTACCTTGTTCGGCTTCTTCACCATAAGCGTCATAGGCATCTCCGTGCCCATCTGACTCATGTTGCCCTCCATATAGATGGTGGTGGCCTTCTCGAGTATCTCTGTACCGTTGGCTGCATAATACCTGTTCACAATCTCGTCGAGCGTCTGGGCACTGCAGACCGATGCCATCAGAACGATTGCCATAAAAGTAATTGACTTTCTCATAATAAATTGTTTGTTAGTTGTTTATAACGTGTTAACTGTAGCTTTTGTGAGCGTATGAACTTCGCCCGCAGCCAGAAGAAACGTGCAACTGCCAGTCGGATATTCAGTAACATCCGGCGGCCTCTGTCTCTTTCCTCTGCTGACATGGAAATCCAGACTCACTGACTTTCATGGTATAAATTTAGTAAATATTCTATTTGGAACCGGTGCGATATTTATAAATTTTTTGCCACCGGGCAGCGAGCTGCTTACGAATTTCATCCTCACGGCTGTTTGTACCCGGTTCGTAAAATATTGTTCCCTCAATCTCCTCAGGGAGGTAGTTATCGGCTACGAAGCTATCCGGGAAATCATGGGCATATTTGTACCCACTGTGGTAGCCGAGCTCCTTCATCAGTCTCGTGGGCGCATTCCGCAGATGCAGGGGTACAGAAAGATCACCCTTCCGCCGCACCTCTTCCAGTGCTTTTTCGATAGCCATATAGGCAGCGTTGCTCTTTGGCGATGTTGCGAGGTAAACGGCAGCTTCCGAAAGTATAATCCTTGACTCAGGCCATCCTACCATGCTAACGGCATTGAAACATGCCTGTGCCAGAAGCAAGGCATTGGGATTTGCCATTCCTATGTCCTCGGCTGCAAGAATAACCATCCTGCGGGCTATGAACTTCACATCCTCTCCTCCTTCAACCATGCGGGCAAGCCAGTATACCGCACCATTTGGATCCGAACCGCGCAGCGACTTGATAAACGCTGAGATGATATCAAAATGCTGCTCCCCGTTCTTGTCATACATGGCCAGGTTTTGCTGCACATGGTCAAGTACCAGGCTGTCAGTCACAATTATCTCATTATTGCCCTTTTCGGCTTCTAGTGAGACTGTCAGCTCAAGGGCATTGTACAGCTTCCGGGCATCACCGCCGCTGATACGTATCAGCGCCTCATATTCGCTGACCCTCACCGAGTATTTAGAGAGGTAATAGTCAGCCTTTAGGGCCTTATCAACAAGCTTTCTAAGTGTTTCATCGTCAAGCGGCTTGAGAACGTACACCTGGCATCGTGAAAGGAGAGGGGAGATAACCTCGAAGGAGGGATTCTCCGTGGTGGCACCTATCAGTGTCAGGATACCCTGCTCCACAGCGCCCAGCAGCGAATCCTGCTGCGACTTGTTGAAACGGTGGATCTCATCAATGAACAGAATCGGATTGGGCTTGCCGAAAAACTGCTGGCTACGGGCCTTCTCAATGGTCTCCCGAACATCCTTTACGCCACTGTTCACTGCACTGAGCTGAAAGAAAGACCTCTCAAGCCTTGCAGCCACTATCCTTGCCAGGGTGGTCTTTCCAACTCCGGGCGGACCCCAGAGGATGAAGGAGGGTACATTGCCCGATTCAATAACCTTACGCAACACACCGGCCGGACCGACAAGATGCTCCTGCCCGGCAAACTCTTCAAGTGAAGCTGGCCTTAACCGGTCTGCAAGTGGCTGATTTGAAAACATATGTCTCTGCTCTGTTTGATCATGCAAATTATTATAAAATCGCTTGAATCATTATGTTATTCGCCTTTTTCGGATAAAAATTTTTCTCCGGATAAAATTAATTTAATACTTTTAACAATTAAATTTCACCTATCGCATACTGTTCGCATTAAGAATTCGTTTAGTAACAGGATATTATCAAATTCCGTACTATGAAAAGACCTCTGCTGATCACCTTAATCATTCTGGCAGTATTGCTGTTAATACCGGCTGTTAGCTTTATCAGATGGGCGTTTAAGGAAAAAAAGCCGATAGATATCGTTATTCTGGACAAAACAGTTCCGACACTCGAAAGGCTGGGACACCGGTCATTTACATACATACTTACTAACGAACGCTTTGTCAGAAAAGAAAAGGGAGGAAGCTTCTCCGCCAAAAGGGATTATTACGGGTTTGTGCCCCAGCGGCCGGTCAGAGAGAAACAATTCAGAAAGAAGGACTTCCGCTTGACAGAGCTGATCGACCTGGCAGAAAACAATGATGCACTCTATTACGCAGATACCTACGGGGTCTTCTTTAATGACTGGTACCAGGGGATTAAGAAGACACGCAGATCACGTAAGCTATACGGCGGACTGAACAACAACGATTACCTGCTTATGTCAGAGATGAAAAAGCGCAACAAGCTGGTGATTGTTGAGTACAATACATTTGACTATCCGACCGCAGGCCTGGAGAAGTACAAAAGCGAGGAGCTGCTGGGCATTACCTCCAAGGGATGGATGGGACAGCATTACCGTAGTCTCGATACCGTATCGGCCCAGGGAGTGCCGGGATGGATGCCCGAACTATACAGAAAACAATACCGGGAACCATGGACATTCACCAGGCCGGGTGTGGTCCTGCTCAAGGAAAACAGCATTATAGTGCTCGAGGAGGGAAGACACCTTGCCTCAGCATTGCCGGTTATTGTAACATCTGATGCCTGGGCGGAAAAGCTCAAACTGCACAACAGGGTGGTCTTTACAAATACATTTGACATCATTGATCCGGGAGAAAACACTGTCGTCTCGGAATTCAGCCTCATAACAACCCCGGAAGGTGACTCACTGCTGGCCGTCAATGACCTTGCAAATGTCTTTCCTGCCGTGACACAGGAGCCATCGGGCCAGAATACCTATTATTTTGCTGGCGACTTTGCCAATAACAAAATTCCTTTCTGGATGTCAAGATTCAATGGCGCCGACAGATGGGCCAGGCTGCTCTTCTTCTCCGATAATGAGAACGACCCGAAGCGTTTCTTCTGGCGTTACTACAAGCCGCTGGTGACATCAATCTTCAACGATTACCACGACAGTATTGCAGGAAAGTGAAGCTGTCATAAAGATAAGGAAACAGGCCACCGGCCTGTTTTTTTTGCCCTGCACCTGCTGTCCGGGTTAAACATATTCCAGGCCGAACCTCTTATTGGGTAGTTAAATCCTGATCTCTCCCTCTTCATAACCGGGTGGCCACATTGCCAGTCACCTGAATGTGCAAAATCAGCCGTTTTTATGTAAGTTTGATATCGCATAAACAACCATGAAAGCTACAATAATACAATGCGGACTGAAATGGGAAGAGCGGGATGCCAACCTGGCACATCTCTCATCCCTGCTTGACAGCGCAAGTCCTGGCAGCGGAATAGTAGTGCTGCCTGAGATGTTCACCACCGGATTCACCATGAACCCGGGACCACTGGCCGAAGGCATGGACGGCCCCACGGTGAGGTGGATGAAGGAGCGCTCCGCAGAAGGCGGCTATGCCCTTTGCGGATCAGTGATCATAGGTGAGGATGATATGTTCTTCAACCGGATGATCTTCGTCACTCCATCCGGGCAGGTGACATTCTATGATAAACGCCATCTGCATACGATGAGTGGGGAGCATACTGTATACAGTCGTGGTAACAAGCGTGTTGTAACCAGTTACCGCAACTTTAGATTTAATATGCAGGTGTGCTATGATCTCCGCTTTCCTGTCTGGTCAAGGAACCTCGGTGACACTGATGTGATCATCTATTCGGCCAACTGGCCTTCGGTCCGCAGCTTTGTCTGGAAGGCGCTGCTGGTAGCGAGGGCTATAGAGAACCAGTGTTACGTTATCGGAGTCAACAGGGTAGGAGAAAATCCCGACGGAACTGCCTATACGGGCGATTCTGCCATCATTGGCCCGAAAGGTGAGACACTGGCCTCAATGGAGTCCGGCGGGGAGGGCGTTGCCTCAGCCATACTCTCGATGGAATCTCTCGAGAAATACCGCACTGACATGCCCATATGGCGTGATGCCGATCCCTTTGAGCTGATCTAGGCAGCTAGCATTGGGCAGCAGGCATTGGACAGCAGGCAATAGTGCCGGTAAAAATGCCTTGAATATTGCTGAAATTGCAATATATTGCAGATCAAGAATTTATGTTTGTTATCCTTTGGGTTATTAAGCAGAACACCCGTCCCGGACCGCAGATTACACTACTGCCTGCTGCCTGTTGCCTGGCCTCCCTTCAATCCGGCTGCTCGCTAAAATGACCCACCGGGTCATTTATTGACGCTCGCCCC
>CAZFIF010000040.1:7233-16744 GCA_964519065.1 uncultured Rikenella sp. | reverse complement strand
GGTCTTCTATATGTCGATGACGGCCATGGCATTGAACTTCGTGCTGGTAATGTTTCTATACCGGGAGCCGGCACTGACAGGGACAGACAGCACCTTTCTGCAGAACATAGGCATTGCATTCAGGAATATCGGGGTGACACTCACCGACTGGCGTTACGTTCTCTTTCTGCTGATCATAGGAGTCTTCTGGACCGCCTATAACCAGCTCTACTATTCCTTTCCGGTATTTCTGGAGTCGTGGGTGAATCTCGACAAGATGTCGGTTACCCTGGGGCTGGAACCGGGGACTATCACCACCGTCACAATCTCCAGCCTGGCCTCTTTCTTCATAATACTGTTCCAGCTGGTGATCTCGTCAGTGACTTCCGGCTTCCGGCCGCTGAACAGCATCATGAGCGGCATCTTCATACTGGCTATAGGCCTGGGTATGATGTTCGCCAACCTCAACCCGTGGTTCATAGTTCTCGGGGTGCTGATCTTCGGCATCGGAGAGATGGCCTCTTCACCCAAGATACAGGAATACCTCGGAGGCATCGCTCCCCCTGACAGAAAAGCACTTTACATGGGAACTGCATTCCTCCCGATAGCCCTGGGGCACGTCGGTGCCGGCTGGGTCTCCGGCAAGCCGTACGAACAGGCTGCCGATAAGCTCCTTCTCCTCCGGAGAGCAGTGGAGGAGAGAGGCTTTGACATCCCGGATATCTCTGCATCATTCACACAGACAGACTATTACACAAGGGCCCAGGAGCTTTTCGGCATGGATGCGCAGCAGCTCACCGGGTACCTGTGGGATACGTACAATCCTTCCAGGGTGTGGATACTGTTTGCAGCTATCGCCGTCGCCGCCAGCGTGATGCTGTACCTGTATGACAGGCTCATCCTGCGAGGCAGGGAAGTAAGTGGGAATGGCAGGCAGTAATAGTCGGCAGTCGGCAGTCGGCAGTCATTAATATGTCGTAGGCATTACAGTATTGTAGCACCGGCATTATAAAGATAATCATATGCCGTAGGCATTATAGTATTGTATAAGTTTAAAAAACAGATATATGAAAACAAGAACCTTATTTATCGTAACCCTGCTCCTGTGCACCATGACCCTCACTGCACAGCGGCGGGTTGTGAACATGCCGGATATTCCCGGGTATGTGACGCTGAAATGCGACTTTCACATGCACACGGTCTTTTCCGATGGTCTCGTCTGGCCCACAGTACGGGTTGACGAGGCGTGGCGTGACGGTCTCGATGCAATATCCGTCACCGATCATATCGAATACCAGCCAAGAAAACAGTACATACCCACCGACCACAACGCGGCGTGGAGGATCTTACAGAATACAGCCAGGGACAAAAATATAATACTCGTCCAGGGCACCGAGATCACCCGCAGTATGCCTCCCGGTCACCTCAATGCGCTCTTCATTACTGACGCCGACTCTCTTGACAGGAAAGATTTCATGGAGGTCATCGAGGCAGCCGTCGGGCAGGGCGCCTTCATCCAGTGGAACCACCCCGGATGGAAAGCACAGGAGCCTGACGGCATTCCAAAGTTCTATCCTGTACATAAGGAGCTTATTGCCAGGGGATGGATGCACGGGATAGAGTTTGCCAACGAACATGAATTCTATCCCCTGGTGATGGATATGTGCCGCGACAACAAGCTGGCAGTGATGGGCAACAGTGATATCCACGGCACAATAAGTGAAGAGTTCAGCGCACCACAGTACTCTCACCGCCCCATGACCCTTGTCTTTGCCAGGGAGCGTACCGCCGCCGCCCTGAAGGAGGCGTTGTTCGCCGGTCGCACGGCAGTATGGCATGGCGACATCCTCGCAGGATTTGAAGAGAACGTTGCTCCGTTCTTCCGCGCGGCTGTCACCGCAGGAAAGCCTTTCCGTGACGACGGCAAGGCAATCTGGTTTGAGCTGACCAACAGCTCTGACCTGCCGATGGAATTTACCGGAGGGCCAGAAGGAGCACCTGCTGCCGTTAGCCTGCCGGCAAGAAGCAGTGTGATCATCAAGGCCGACCGCAGGTACCTTGACGAGCCTATCACCTATGAGGTAACCAATATAATTACAGGCAGCAACAGTGTACTTAAAGCCGGGATAAGGCCGGCAGCTGACTGACCGGATCCGGCATGAACTGCAGGACAACCGGTAAAGAGCGGTGGTGGTGACCACCCTTTGAGGGAATGATCGGCCTGTCGCTACAGGGGCACGATCCGGAATGAGTAGAGGTAACTGCCGTCACGCAGACAGTATTCAGGGTGGGTTCGTTCACCCCATGAGTCATCGCCGCCAACACCCATCTGGCCGTAGTCAATATTGACCCGCACCAGATCCCGCGATCTGACATCGTCAATATGAGTGTTGACCAGTTTGGCATCAGGCCGGTATCCGGCCAGGCTGCCCGGCGACTCGAAGTCGTCATGCAGGAAATTCATGACTGCAAAGCTGAAGAGGGGGTCGCCCTCCACCCGTATGCCCCGGCCGTCACCGGCAGTAATGGTGAGCCACCTCGTATCGGTCCTGTACCCGTTCTCCTGGGGCCTGACATAAGGCACGTACTGATCGGCCACGCTGCTCTCGTAGATGCCTACGAAGGCTGAACTCTTGCGGTCGATATAGTTCTCATGCGGTCCCCTGCCGTACCATGACAGGTCGGTGAACCTGGCAGGCATGATCATCTGCATGCCTATACGAGGCACCTCCTCCAGGCTCCTGTCCCTCTTTGTAAATCTGAATGACACATCCACGGTGCCGCCAGCATGCACGGTGTAGCCGGTCTCCAGCATGGCTATAGTCCTCCCGTCCAGTCCGGGAATATCATGGATGAAGCCCACCTTTGCGCTCTCCATCCCGGGACGCGATATATGCGCTGATCTCATCACCGCTTTCTGTCCCGCCTCCCTCCAGTCGGCGTTCCTCCTATCCATCCGGTTGCCGTAGTCATTGTCCGTCGGTGCCCTCCAGAAATCAGGCCGCGGACCTGACAGCAGCAGCTCCTCGCCACGGACGATATAAGATCTGATCAACCCGGCAGCCATGTCAAAGACAACCGAAAACTCTTCCCCGGCCACAGTGACCTCGCTCCCGTCACTCTTCAGATCGAGCAGCGCCAGGTTGTCGGCGGCAATATCCTCATCCTCCCTGTAGAACGGCAGAAGCATCTGTTCGGAGGCGTAGAGGTGATCCTGCGGCACTATTCCCCACTCATCGGTCCTCGTCATGTAGAAGTTGAGGAAATATTCCGTGCCTGACACCGGTTCGATGGTTCCGTAAGGCACCTCCACGGTCGCCGAGGCTCCGGGAGCCAGGTCAAGCTGGTCCAGATTGCCGGAGCCCATCAGCACGCCGTCAGCCAGCACCTCCCAGTTGATGGTGAAGAGAGAGAGGTTGGTGAAGTCATACTTGTTGGTGACAGTGACAAGGCCTTTTGAGAGGTCGGCAGGTGCAAAGCCGGCATACTGATATACCTTCTTTACCTCACTGAGGGCAGGATGAGGCATGCGGTCAGGACCCACCAGCCCGTTGCAGCAGAAGTTACCGTCACTGTATGCTCCCACCTCTCCGTAGTCGCCTCCGTAGGCATAATACTTTTCGCCCTTATCACTGGTCTCCAGCAGCCCCTGGTCCACCCAGTCCCATATAAAACCACCCTGGAGTATATCATACTTCTCTATCACATCCCAGTAGTCCTGCAGGTTGCCGGTGCTGTTGCCCATGGAATGAGCATATTCGCACATGATGTAAGGTCTGTCATATCCCGGTTTGCCGGCGCTGAGGGCATACCTCTCCATCTCCTCAATGGATGGGTACATGGGACACCATATGTCGGTGTGCCTCTCAGGCGTGTGAGTTATCTTCTCTGCCCTCTCATACTGAACCGGGCGGGTGTTGTCTCTCTCCTTTATCCATTTGTATGTTGTCACGAAGTTCTGCCCGTCGCCGGCCTCGTTGCCCAGCGACCAGATGATGACCGACGGGTGGTTCTTGTCGCGCTCCACCATCCTCTCAGTACGGAACAGATGCTGCGCCAGCCACTCCGGCTTGTGTGCCAGGGTTACATCGGGATGATAGCCCATGCCGTGGGATTCAATATTTGCCTCGTCTATAAGATAGAGACCATAGTGGTCGCACAGCTCGTAGAAGCGCTCCGGCTGAGGATAGTGCGAGGTGCGCACGGCATTGATATTGTTCGTCTTCATCAGCTTGATATCCCTGAGCATCAGCGCCTCGTCTATGGTATGCCCGTTGATCGGGTCATGCTCATGCAGGTTGGTGCCCTTGAGGTTAACGGCCTTGCCGTTGATAAGAAAACGGCCATCCCTCACCTCCGTAGTGCGAAAACCGATGCGGCTGCTGACACTCTCCAGCACCCTGCCCCTGCTGTCAGCCAGTGTAAGCACCAGCGTATACAGCGAAGGTGATTCCGCCGACCATTGCTTGATCTGGGGTACCTCTCCCCTGATCTCCACCACGGCCACGCTGTCAACAGACTCCGCTACCTTAGTGTCACCGAATATCTTGGTTGATCCCTCGTACAGCCCTGCCTCCAGCCTCAGCCCTGCGGGCCTCCTGTCGCTGTTAGCCATCTCCACGGTCAGATCCAGGAAGCCGTCGGTATAGTCATTGACAAGCGTCGACTTTGCAAAATAGTCACGGATATATGACTTCGGCCTTGCATGAAGCCACACCGAACGCTTTATCCCGCTGAGCCTGAAGAAATCCTGGCACTCGAGATAGCTCCCGTCGCTGTACCTGTAGACCTCCACCGCAATAGTGTTGCGGCCCCTCTTCAGAAAGGGCGTGATGTTGAATTCAGCCGTGGTCTTGCTGTCCTCACTGTACCCGGCATGCTCTCCGTTTATCCATACATGGAAGGCAGAACTGACACCGTCAAACGTAAGGAAGATCTCTTTATCCTTCCACTCTTTCGGCAGGGCGAAGGTTCGCCTGTAAGACCCGACAGGGTTATCGGAGTGATCAATAAGAGGCGGATTAACCTTAAAAGTGTAGCTTGCATTTACATAGTACGGTATACCATGCCCTTCGCGTTCCCATGTTGAAGGCACCACGATCTCATCCCACCCGCGGGTGTCATAGTCGTCACGGAAGAACCAGTAGGGGCGCTCAGCAGGTAAGGGAGCATAGTTGAACTTCCAGGTGCCGTCGAGTGACATTACATTGGGTGATTCCCTCCAACCTGCATTGAGCGCGGAGAAGTTGTCGGGGAAGCTGACCATGGTAGCATGAGGTCTCATGGTATTGATACTATTCACGGCCGGGTCCTCCCATTCGGGGCTTGCCTTCTCCTGCCATCCAGCTTCGCTGTAGTCAGTATACCGATGGCATGAGCCGAAAAGCAATGCCAGCAGGGAAACAGTGATCAGTGTCTTTTGCATAGCCGGTTGGTTTAGGTCCTCCCCAAACTTACAAAAATCCCCGGATCTTTTAATGACATATGAGCATCAAGGCCAGTGATTTTATTTAAGGAAGATATCAGAGAATCATCTCTTAACCGGCATCCCTGTCCGTATGGGATGAGCCACAGCAGAGTCAGCTACCGTCCAGATCCTCGGGTCTGTTGATGTTGGTAAAGGCCTTTGTTGTCTCAGCGTCGGAGGGCAGATCCATATAGCGGGTGTCCACGAGCCTGTAGAAATCGATCACCGCCGGGCTGCCGTCGGAAAGGAGGTAGCTGTGAAGCTTTTCATGGATGGCGCACCTGTATAAAGAATGCATCGGCTCAGCAAGGCCGTTTACCCTTGGGACGAGGATATCTGACGGCGTGCTGAGCATCACCCGGGCCTGTTGCCTGATAAGATCCTCCGAGAGCCACGGCATGTCACCGCCAAAGACAAACAGCAACGGGGTGGCGGAGTTCTGCATGGCCGACTCGATGCCGGCCAGAGGGCCCAGACCGTCAAAGTTGTCAGATGTCATCCTCACGCCCCGGGGGAGAGGACTCCCCTCAGGCCATCCTGCAATAATAATCTCATGGAATAACGGGGCAATGACGGATATAATACGCTCTATGATGGGCACTCCGGCCACCTCAATGAGCGACTTGTTGATGCCGCCGAAGCGCCTGCTCCTGCCTCCGGCGACTATTGCCGCTGTTATGTCAGGAAAAGGCTTTTTCAGAATAGTCCGCTTATCTGTCCGTTACTGTCAATGTCAATCTTCTCAGCAGAAGGGGTTCCGGGCAATCCCGGCATTCGCATGATGGCCCCGGCTATGGGAACCACGAATCCCGCACCCGAAGAAAGCTCCACACGCCGGATGCGCACGGTGAAATCACGTGGACGGTTACGCAGAGACTGATCATCAGATAGCGACTTCTGGGTCTTGGCAATGCAGACGGCAAGGTCTGCAAGCCCCAACTCGTCAATCTTTTTCATCTGCTCCTTAGCCTCAAGGGTATACTCCACATTCCTGGCTCCGTACATCAGGGAGGCTATGGTTTCAATCTTCTTCTCTATGCCCCACGACATATCATACAGGGGCGTGAAACAGTCAGTGCAGGAATCGGCAGCCTCAACAACAGCTCTGGCAAGCTCGAGGGCCCCTTTGCCTCCCTCAGCCCATGCAGTGTTGACAGCTACCTTCACATTGTGCTCTTCACAGTATCTCTTCAAAAGTTCAATCTCAGCATCCGTATCGGAGCTGAAACGGTTGACGGCAACCACAGGCCTGAAACCGTAGTAGTGCATGTTCTCAATATGCTTGTCGAGATTCTCGAATCCCTTGCCAAGGGCATCAAGGTTTTCGTTCCCCAGCTCCGACAGCTTCATGCCGCCATGGTATTTTAGCGCCCGGATGGTAGCGACTATGACTACCGCATTGGTTTTGAGCTTTCCGATCTGCGATTTGATATTGAAGAATTTTTCCGCTCCCAGTTCACTGGCAAAACCGGCCTCGGTGACCACATAATCACTCAGGGAGAGACCCATGCGGGTGGCAAGTATTGAATTGGTGCCCTGTGCTATGTTGGCAAAGGGTCCGCCATGAATAATGGCAGGTGTCCCTTCCAGCGTCTGCACCAGGTTGGGCTTGAGGGCATCCTTCAGGAGTGCCGCCATGGCACCCTGGGCCTTGAGGTCACGGGCATATATCGCCTTGCCCTCGTAGGTGTATCCTATAAAGATATTGCCAAGACGCTGCTTCAGATCATCAATACCGGTGGCAAGGCAGAGTATGGCCATCACCTCCGAAGCCGCCGTGATATCAAAACCCGTCTCCCGGGGAACCCCCTGGGTTGTGCCGCCGAGACCAACCACTATGTCGCGCAGGGAACGGTCGTTCATATCCATCACCCTCTTCCATGCTATAGTCCTGGGGTCAATTCCGAGATTGCTGCTCTTCGACTGGATGTTGTTGTCTATCATTGCGGAGAGCAGGTTGTGTGCCTTCTCCACGGCAGAGAGGTCACCCGTAAAATGGAGGTTGATATCTTCCATGGGTATCACCTGTGAGTAACCGCCGCCTGCAGCACCTCCCTTGATACCGAATACCGGGCCCAGGGAGGGTTCGCGAAGCACCACGGTTGCCTTCTTACCCATCTGGTTAAGACCCTGGGCCAACCCGATAGAGGTGGTTGTCTTACCCTCTCCGGCGGGTGTAGGTGTGATGGCGGTCACCAGGATGAGTTTTGCGCGGGCAACTCTCTTGTCATCTATCAGCGTCAGGGGCAGCTTCGCCTTGTATTTTCCGTACAGTTCAAGGTCGTCAGCCGTGAGACCCAGCTTTTCGGCTACCTCAGCCACAGGCTTGATTTTGGCACTCTGTGCAATCTCAATGTCAGTTTTCATTCGTTTATCTGATATTTATTCCATTGGTCGAATGGAACTTACATGTACCAAAATAATCATTTTTCTTTGCGTGTTACGGCCCATGCAAGTTTCATTGATGTTCTTTATTTACTCAAATATATTTATATACTCAAAGAGAACAAATAAACATTGTGAAAGTTTAGTTCAACAACAATCCGTTTATAAAATTTCAGCGTAGCCGGGCGGGGCTGTCATCCTCAGCCTCCACTGCCGGGGGTATCCGTTGTTTACCCTGCTGCCCAGGTTATTGACAAATCCCAGGGGGACACCGCGGTATCGGACAAGGGCCCTTCCTTCCGGCATCCTATCCGGCTGTATCGGGTCCAGCCTCAGGTATGCCAGAGCCTCGTCACGGGTGAGGTCATGTTCAGGAAATGAGCCCGGTATTCGCTTCACTGACATCGCCAGGTCATGGGCAGGAATAAGAATACCGTTCTTGATCTCGCCGATCATCGTCCCATACTTGATGACGTTCAGTGATTTGCTTATCTGCGACATAAGTCCGGCATCGGTAGCCAGGGCGATGATACGACCGTTATTTACTGTCAGCCTATCCTTTCTGAATGAAGTCAATGTCGCCGCCTCCTCAGATGCCTTTGCTGAGGGTTTTCCATCGGCACGGCTATTGGGATTCAGATTGCCACCCGAATAGCGGCTGCCGGTTTTGCGGGTTGCGGCGTGGCGGCTCTCACCGTGACCGGGGTTGCCGCTAATGAAGCTGCTGTTCCCGGAGCCGGGGCTCACCGTACCGTGCCTCCCGTCGTCACCGTCATGCATCGGCTTCCGCAATGCTGCAATGAAGAAACCCTCTCCCCTGATCCTGCCGGGGTGAAACCCGTATCCTGTCACTCCCTCGTAGCTGATCTCCGTAATCCCCTCCATGCCAGTGATATCTGCAGCCACCGACTCAGCACCTGTGCTCTCACACAGCCATGAGACGTTATGCTCATTCTCTGCCGGGTTGAAGGTGCAGGTGCTATATATGAATATGCCTCCCGGCCTTAGCGCCTGCCATGCTTCCATGACTATCCTGCGCTGCCTCTCACTGCAAAGCCTGGCGTTGGAAGAAGACCACTCCCGAACCGCCACGGGTGAACGGAACATCCCCTCCCCCGAACAGGGAGCGTCAGCAACAATGACATCAAAAAAACCGGTAAGAGATGCCAGGCGGGAAGGATCGCTCTGGGTCACAACAGTATTGCCTATACCCCACTTTGTGATGTTTTCGGCAAGCACGGCAGCCCTTGCTCCGATGACCTCATTGGCCACCAGCAGTCCGTCATCACCTATAATCGACGACAGGTGTGTGCTCTTGCCACCAGGGGCACCGCAGAGATCAAGGACGCACAGGCCACTGCGGCCTGTTGTCAGCTGCCTGAAAAGCTCACCGGTGAACATGCCTGACGATTCCTGGGGATAGTAGACACCGGCATGAAACAACGGATCAGGAGCAAAGAGTGTCTTGCCCGGCAGATAGTAACCGTCCGGCTCCCAACTTACAGCTTCATACGCGGTGACTGCCTCCTTCCATTTGTGCCTGTTGACACGTACCGACTGCTCTCCGGGCTGCTTTAACGCAGCGGTGAGCCGTGCTGTATCAATGTAAGGCTGACTGGCTATCCGCTCCAGAAATTTTTCGGGAAACATCTTACAATACTATTTGGACAAAGATAACCA
>CAZFIF010000040.1:0-7133 GCA_964519065.1 uncultured Rikenella sp. | reverse complement strand
TGCCTGCCAGCCTGAGACACCAGGAGCAGTCAATTGATCTCTTCATTTACCCTGATCTCCCTGCCTGTCAGTCTCAGGCGTGCCGTCATCACCCCTGTACACTGAGGGTCTGATGCTACGTTGCAGCCGGGTTGCCTGCCTCCCACGGAAACGGTGAACCATCCGGGTTCGACAACTCTCTCCTCCCTGTTGTTGATCATCGAAAACTGTTCTGCAGCTATGACAAACTCAACCACGCGGCTCTCACCGGGCTCCAGGTGTATCCGCCGGAATCCTTCAAGCTGGTGCACAGGACGAGGTGTCGACGCCTTCTCGTCTGCCAGGTAGAGCTGCACCACCTCATCACCGGCCATACTGCCGGTGTTGGTTATGGTCACCTTCACTCTCACGTCGCTGCCGGCGACTGCTTTCCCCGGCATCTCAAGTCCCGAGTAGCTGAATGTGGTGTAGCTCAAACCGTAACCAAACGGGTATAATGGCTTGCCGGTGAAGTACCTGTATGTACGGCCGGCCATGTCATAATCTTCAAATGGAGGCAGCTGATCAACAGAATTATAGTAAGTTACCGGAAGGCGTCCGGCAGGATTATAGTCGCCGAAGAGCACATCGGCAATTGCATTGCCACCCTCCACACCCGGGTATCCGGCCAGAAGCACGGCGGCGGCCTTCTCATCTGCCTGCGCAGATGACACCGGGCCCCCGTTCATCAATATCACAACGACCGGTTTTCCCGTGGCAGTCAGCGCTGCGAGCAACTCCTCCTGGTTTGCCGGGAGGTTCAGGCTGGTGCGGTCACCACCTGAAAAACCCTCAATATGTATCCCCATCTCCTCACCCTCAAGCCTCTGTGAGAGACCCATAACCGCTATGATGACATCAGCCCCCGATGCAATCCTGACAGCCTCTTCTTTCATATCTGCCCGCGGCAGCGCCCAGAGCAGCTTTATGTCTGCGTCGCCGCTGTGATTCCTGTAAAGCACTTCTATCTTCCTCTTCTCTCCGGCAACCATATCAACAGGCACCTCCCTGTGAAAAGCATGATGCTCACCACGGTAACGCATGACAGTATCACCGTCAACGATAATCCTATACTCAGACGATCCCCATGCTCCAAGAGAGTAACGGCCTGTGATGGGTGGCACCAGCCATGTTGTCCATCGTATGCCAAAATCATTTACCGGCATCAGGTGATGCGGTGAGTCATTCTCCCAGTAGAAATCAATCTTGTCGTCGGTTCTTGTAAACAGAGGGTCCCCGTTCATCTCCCTGTTGTTAAAATACTCGCCTCGGACACCCTGTTTCCCGTCAGGTGTCTCCAGGTAACATGATGGTACAGTGACAAGGTTGTGTATCCCGGGTGCCAGATCAGCTCCTTCCGCATAGACCACTGTTGCACAGTCTGATACCTTTGAAATTATCCCGGCCAGGGCGGTGACAGGATCCTTGGGTATGCCATTGTAGTTGCCAACCAGCGCCTCCCAGTTATCTGCATTGGGTCCCACCACGGCAAGGGTACTGACCTCTTCTCCCAGGGGCAGGATACCATTATTCCTCAGCAAGACTATGGATTCGCAGGCGGCCCTTCTGGCCAGTGACCTGTTGTAGTCGGAGCAGTTTGCCTGAAAGGGAATCCGGGCATAGTCTACGATGCTGTCAGGGTCAAACATCCCCAGCCTGAATCGTGCAAGCATCACCCTGGTGACAGCCCGGTCAATATCTGCTTCATTTACCAGCCCTCTCTTCAGCGCCTCTGTCAGATGGCGATAGTCGACACCGCACTCGAGGTCGGTTCCTGCCTTGAGGGCCAATGCTGCTGCCTCAGCAGGGCCGGCAGCGTACCCCTGAAAATTGTAGAAGTCTGATATTGCCCAGCAGTCTGATACTATGTAGCCGTCAAAGCCCCACTCATCCCTGAGGATTCCGTAGAGCTCCTCGCTGGCGCAGGCAGGGTGGCCCCGAAACTGGTTGTATGCACCCATCACAGAGTATACCTTGCCCTCCTTAACCAGTGTACGGAAGGCAGGCAGATAGGTCTCATGCAGATCACGCTCACTGATCTCGGCATTGAATTCATGCCTGAGAGACTCCGGCCCCGAATGAACTGCATAATGCTTGGCTGTTGCAACAGTCTTTAAGTACCTGGGATCAGAACCCTGCATACCCTGCACAAATCGCAGGCCCATCCTGCCTGTCAGATAGGGATCCTCGCCGTAGGTCTCATGACCCCTGCCCCAGCGTGGGTCGCGGAAGATATTGATATTTGGTGACCAGAAGGTCAGGCCGTGGTAGATGCCCGGCTCACCTCTCCTGATGAACTCATGGTGCTTGGCCCTCGCTTCATCGGAGATGGCGTTGGCAACATCCAGCATCAGCTCTTCATCCCAGCTGTTGGCGATGGTGATCGACTGCGGAAAGACGGTGGCATAGCCGGCACGGGCGACGCCGTGCAGTGCCTCGTTCCACCAGTTGTATTCAGGGATGCCGAGACGAGGTATGGCGGGGGCGGTATAGAGTAGCTGCGCTGCCTTCTCCTCAATGGTCATGCGGCTGACAAGGTCAGTGACACGCTCGTCAAACGAGAGCTCCGTATTGAGCCAGGAGGGCTGCTGTGCCTGAAGGCCCGCAAGGACAAAGGCAAGGGAAAGAGTTAAGAACAGTTTTTTCATGCGACAAAAGAGATAGGTTGAAGGGTAAAGTTAGGATTTATTATATTTGAGGAAAGTCAGGCAAAAGAGAAATCTGTCACAAATAAATAATCGATCGCATGAGCAGCAGAAGAGAGTTTGTCAGAAAGAGCATGGCAGCCACTGCAGGCATGGCCAGCCTGGGCGTCATGCCCGGCGTTTACGGAATGAAGTCAGGAGCTGTGAGCCCTTCTGACAAGATCAGGATAGCCCTGATAGGAGGGCGCAACATGGGATGGTCTAACCTTGAGACCTTTCTGAAATTTCCGCAGGTGGAGTGTGTATCGATCTGTGATATAGATGATGAGTGGCTTTACAAGAGAGCCTCTGACGTTGAGAAGATTACCGGCAAAAAACCGGCGCAGCTGGTGAAGGACTGGCGGAGAGTGACAGATAACCGTGATGTTGATGCGGTGATTGTCGCAACCCCCGACCACTGGCACTGTCTGCAGGCTATTGCTGCAATGGAGGCCGGCAAGGATGTCTACTGCGAAAAGCCGCTGGCCAACTCCATAGCCGAGTGTGACGCCATGGTCAGGGCTGCAAGGAAACATAAAAGAGTGGTACAGACAGGACAGTGGCAGCGGAGTGACCCCCACTGGCAGGAGGCTGTTGCATTCATTCATTCAGGCCAACTGGGCCGTATAAGAACGGTAAAGGTATGGGCCTACATGATCTGGAAGAAGACCCTTCCCGTTCAGCCCGATGGCCCCGTACCCGCAGGGGTGGACTATGAGATGTGGCTGGGCCCCGCCAGGCACAGGGCTTTTAACCCCAACCGCTTCCATTATAATTTCAGGTATTTCTGGGATTATGCCGGCGGACTGATGTCTGACTGGGGTGTGCATCTTCTCGACTATGCCCTGCTGGGGATGAAGGCTGACCTGCCAAAAGCAGTTTATACTGCGGGGGGCAAGTTTGCCTACCCGACGGATGCTATGGAGACTCCTGACACGTTGCTGGCCTCGTATGTCTATGACGACTTCACCATAAGCTGGGACCATGCCTGCGGAATCAAGGACGGCCCCTACGGTCGAGAGCACGGACTTGCATTCATAGGAGAGAACGGCACTCTGGTGCTTGACCGCAACGGATGGGAGGTGATACCGGAGGTGGATTCAGCTCCGCGCATGGAACCCGTGCCCCTGCAAACAAAGTCGGAGACCGTCGAGGGGCAGGCTGTTGCCGGCGGCGGACTGGCAAGTCATGTAGCTAACTTCCTTGACTGTATGACTACCCGCAATCTGCCAAACGCCGATGTTGAGATTGGAGCGCGCGTGGCAAAGATGACACACCTGGCAAACGTATCATGCAGGCTCGGCAAACCTCTTACATGGGATAGTGAGGCAAACATGTTCGGCGAGGATGATGCCAACAACATGATCAGGCCTTATTATAACGAACCATGGAAATTCCCGCAGTATTAACCGGAAATTATTCTGAAGAATAAACCTTGCCTGAGCAGTTACCCACAGCGGGATATGACTTTTTTCTTGTAAGCTTCATCTGATCAATGAAATAATAATCAAATAAACGAATGAAACAAAAACTTCTTCTATCCGCATTTGCACTTGCACTCACAATTCATTTTACAGGATGCCGGCAGTCAGACTGGCATGATCTGTTCAACGGCACTGATTTTACCGGCTTTGTTCAGAGAGGCGGCCAGGCACAGTTTTCAGTTGAAGACGGCGTCATGATCGGCATATCCACCCCCGGCACCCCAAACAGCTTTATGTGCACTGCTGAGGAATATTCAGACTTTATTCTCGAGTTTGAGGTAAAGGTTGACACTCTCCTCAATTCGGGTGTCCAGATCCGCAGCCACAGCCGCGACAACGCCGGCAGGGAGCTTGTTTACGGGTACCAGATAGAGATCGACCCTACTGACCGGGCATGGAGCGGCGGCATCTATGATGAGGCCAGGAGAGGATGGCTATACCCTGTCACACCCAACAACCAGGCAGCCGTCAGGTCATTTGACAGGCACGGCTGGAACAGCTACCGCGTGGAGGCTGTCGGGAACAGGATCAGGACCTGGGTCAACGGAATACCTGTTGCCGACCTGGTTGATGACGCTGATGCCTCAGGTTTCATCGGATTCCAGGTTCATGCAGTGGCTGATGAGCTGGCCGGGGCACGGGTGGAGTGGAAGAATATCAGGATCGTAACTGAAAACCTCGATAAATACACCTGGCCGGACACATCAGGGATCTACCAGGCAAACTTCATCCCCAACACGCTTACCGATAGGGAAGTCGCCGAGGGCTGGAAGCTGCTTTTTGATGGCGAAACCACAAACGGCTGGCGGGGAGCCCATAAGGATTCATTTCCGGAATCAGGCTGGATTATAGAAGATGGCTGCCTCAAGGTATTGGCCACCGGCGGTGCAGAGTCAAAGGCCGGCGGCGATATTGTTACCATTGACCAGTATGGCAACTTCGATCTCTTCTTCGAGTTTCGCATCACTGAAGGAGCCAACAGCGGCGTCAAATATTTCGTCACTGAAAACTATGCTACTACTGGCTCTGCAATAGGCCTGGAGTATCAGATCCTTGATGATTTACGCCATCCCGATGCAAAGATGGGGCGTGACGGCAACAGGACAGTGGCTTCACTCTATGACCTTATCCCGGCGGCCAACAAGAGATTCAACGGTGTGGGACAATGGAATGCAGCTCATATAGTATCGGTGAACGGTCACGTGGAGCACTGGCTGAATGGTTTCAAAGTACTGGAATACACCCGCGGGAGCGACGAGTTCAGGGCGCTGGTCAGGGAGAGCAAGTACAGTATCTATCCCGGCTTCGGCGAGGCTGAAAAAGGCCACATCCTGTTGCAGGATCACGGCAACGAGGTATGCTTCCGGAGCATTAAGCTCAAGGAAATGTAATCATTGAGAGTTTTACGCCGCTCATGAAAAGAACAGCCCCGGGGGTCTCCCGGGGCTGTTTTATTGCAAATTGTTTACATCTCTTTTATCGCACGCTAAACCTGAATATCGTGCTGGTAACCAGGGGCTCCTCCGGGGTGATCACCACCGACGGGAAGGCTGGCTGGTTGGGACTGTCAGGATAGTGCTGCGTCTCGAGGCACAGCCCCGACCGGTAGTTGTAAACCTTGCCGCCGCGGCCGGTCTGCGTGCCATTGAGGAAGTTGCCGGTGTAAAGCTGTACTCCCGGCTGATCGGTGAAGACCTGCAGAACCCTGCCTGTCGTCGGCTCGTAAACCTCGGCATCAACCTCTTCAATATTTTCAAGCACATAGTTGTGGTCATAACCACGACCCAGTATCAGCTGATCATAATCCTCACCTATCCTCTCCCCTATCAGATGAGGAGCGCGGAAGTCAAAGGGCGTCCCCTCCACGGGCCTGATCTCACCGGTGGGTATCAGTGCCGAATCCACGGGGGTAAAGGCGGTGGCCCTGATGAGCACCTCATGGTCAAGGATATCACCCTCGCCAGCGCCCTTGAGGTTAAAATAAGCATGGTTGGTGATGTTGACAACGGTGGCCCTGTCGGTTGTGACCTTGTAATCCATTATGATCTCATTGTCATCGGTCCATGTGTAGGTAACCTCCGCAACCACATTGCCGGGGTATCCCTCTTCCATGTCAGGCTTGCTGTAGGTGAATTTCACGGCCGGGTAATCGGTACCCTTCAGCACCTCGGCATCCCATAGCCGGCTGTGCCAGCCGGTGGGACCGCCATGAAGCGAGTTGGGATCATTGTTGATGGCCAGGGTGTATTCAGCGCCGTCAAGTGAAAATTTACCTCTTGCAATACGATTGGCATACTGGCCTACCACCTTTCCGAAATAGAGGTCGCCGTTAAGGTAGCCCTCAAGAGTGTCGTAGCCGAAGGTGACGTTTGCCCTGTTGCCGTTGCGGTCGGGTACGCTGATCTCAACGATCGCCGCCCCGTAGCCGGTGAGCTTAATAACATTACCCTGCCTGTTGGTGAGGGTGTAGAGGAAGACTTCCTTCCCGTCCAATGAGCCGAAGCTTTCAGTAGTAATCATCTCTTTTGCCTTGTTGTTTCCGCACGAGCCCATGAAAACCATGACCACTGCCAGTGCAGCTATTGATAACATTTTTTCTCTTTTCATTTTTCCTGTGCTATAATGAGTCTCCAAATATACAATTTCTGTTCTCCTGCCAATGACCTCGACTACCGGTTTTATTCAACAGTAAGGACTATTATCGAGGCAGGTGATATGGTGACGCTCACCATATTCTTCCTGACTTTTGCGTCATTGAATGCCTTTGGCACCACATTCTCAGGCTTATCGAACGTATTGTGAGCTGTCAGCAGAGGCGCTGATAAAATCCTACCGGACACAGCCCTGTACTCACCTCCACGCAGGTCGATAAGCATCTCCACAGCCCTGGACGGATCAATATTTACGAGGCTAATGTTCACCTTTCCGTTTTTATCCTTGGAGGCAG
>CAZFIF010000039.1:0-16879 GCA_964519065.1 uncultured Rikenella sp. | reverse complement strand
ACCGCTTCAGGGTCAGCACAATAGAAGACACTGATATGGCAAAGGAAAAGAAAAAATATCCAAGTCTCGATGACATTGTCTTCGAAAACCGTAACAAGGAATACGGGGCCTATGATATCCGCAGGAAATATTCCAGAACGATGAGTCTCTCTATACTCATTGGAATAATCGTGGTGCTCACGGCAGCCATTGTACCTTATATCAGGGCCAAGAATATAGCCCAGGTAAAACAGAGGGATGCCAATGAGGTGATAGCAGAGATGGCCAATGACCTGCAGCAGGAAGAGGCCGCTCCACCGCCGCCACCACCGCCACCGCCACCCGAAGAACAGCAGACGGTGGTTAAATATGTGGCTCCTGTGGTTGTCGATACCATCAAACCTGAGGAGGCAACTCAGTTCATGACCGCCGACGATGTGGTTGAGACTGTTGTTGACGCTGAAGTTGTTGAGGTGATAGAACAGGTACAGGAGGAGATACAGGAGGAGGCACCCCAGGAGGTGTTCGTTGTCGTGGAGGAGATGCCCTCATTCCCGGGAGGTGATGTGGAACTCTTCAAGTTCATCTATGACAACATCAAATACCCGGAGCTGGCCAAGGAAAACAACATCCAGGGAAAGGTTATTCTCCGCTTCTGTGTTACCTACAAGGGCACTGTTGACCAGGTCTCAATCGTCAGGGGTGTTGATCCCTCACTCGATAACGAGGCAATACGGGTCATTAAGATGCTGCCGTTGTGGAAACCGGGCAAGCAGGGAGGAAAACCCGTAAACGTCTGGTATAGTGTGCCGATCAACTTCCAGCTGAAGTAATAACAAGCTGATTAAGTGAATAGAAAAGAGGGTGTCCCGCAAGAGACACCCTCTTTTTGTACCTGCTGCACAGTGAGTGGACTGTGATCAGTCGGCCAGCATTGAAGCTATGTAACGCTCTGCCACAGGGGTCTTATCGAATCCCAGTCCGCTGACGATTACCATTTTGTTCCCCCTCCTGGCCATATGGAGCACTCCGTTGTATCCGTCCTCAAAAGCATACTTGAAGAACTCCTCAGAGGCATCAAAAGCATCGCCTGCAAGGCTTGCGGCCATGAGAGCAGCATCCTTCTCGTCCTCACAGCTGAAAAGATAGATGTCAAACCTATCGCCTTCAAGCTCATAGGAGGCCCTGAATGCCCCTCTCAGAAAGCCGTGGCCCAGAACACTCTCAAGAAGATAGGTCTCCTGGTTCATAAGCCTGCCCCCGGAAGGAAAGAGCCCCAACAGAGCCGGAAAATCACTGCTGCCCTCTATCCGGCCTGATATCAGTAAGGCCAGCTCTCTCATCTTCTCATTGACCTTTGCTGAACCGGAATGGGTCATGAGTTTCACGTAATAACGATCCTTGTAGAAATGCACCAGTCCCTGCTCACTGTAACCCTGAACGCCCGCCTTTATGAAATCATAGCCCGGGGAACGCTCCATGGAGTACATGCCAAATGCCCGGGAATCATTACCAAACCTGTAGATCTCAGCCTTGATCTTTTTCTTTCCCTTGACATATTCCCTGATCTGAAGCTCTGTGAAGCCAAGAGCCAGGTAACCGTCGGCGGCACCGTTGATGTAATCCCACAGATCATCAGGGGTATAGACCGGATACTCATCTATGACCCTGTAACCCTTCATCGCGGGAAACAGTTGCTGACCACTGGTGACAGCGGAGAGGGCCAGGGCTATGCCCGCCAGGAGAATAAATTTTCTGTATCTCATAATCGTATTTTGTTACGCCAGCAAATCATAAGGTACATTTGCCAGCCTGGTGACATCGGCGATCTTATCCCTGAGATTGAAACTCCGCACACACTCTGCCGTACAGATGTCACATCCGGCACATGGATCATGTGCCACGGCCGTCTCGGCAAGAAGCTCCGAAGCCATGGCAAGATTGCCGTAACCGTAAGCATACATATATGCCCTCATCAGTTCCGGAATCGGAAGCTCTCTCTTGCAACCCGGCTTGCAGTTGCTGCAGGCATTGCAGTAAAGACCCTGTGATGATGCCTGGGCCAGCAGCACGGCCTCCTCATCTGGCGTCAGCGCAATATCCCTCATCACCTTCAGATCGGTGGTCAGCTGATCAAAGGAAGTGATACCAGGTATGGTTGTATGCACATTGGGATTGGACAGCACCCATTTCAGGGCAGCCGGAGCATTGACCGGCTGCGTTCTCTCCCGGTCAAGCCACCCTCCTGCCATGGTTTTCATCGCCACAATACCCATGCCTGCCGCAACGGCCTTATCAATGGCACTGTTCATCCCGTCACGGTAGGTCTGACGGTAATTGTATGAGGTGAGCACCACATCCCATATGCCATCCTCAGCCATCGTATTGATGACCAGGGGCTCATTCTTGTGTGTCGAGATACCTATGAACCTCACCCTCCCCTTACTCTTAAGGTCAAGCATGGCTTTAACTATCTCCTCATGCCTTACCATCTCAACGCTGTCAACAGCATGCATGTACAGGATGTCCACATGATCCAGCTTTAGCCTCTTCATGCTCAGGTCAAATTTTTCCAGGAAGTCGGAAGCCGTGGTATCTGCCGATGGCAGCCCCGTACGGTTGTCAACACCTGCCGGCTTAACCTTGGTGGCAAGGACGAATGAGTCACGTGGCAGGCTGGAAAAAAAGTTGCCAAGCATCTCTTCATTGCGGCCGTTCATATAACCGTGGGCAGTGTCGAACATCTTCATCCCGCCCTCATGGGCGGCCTGCACCAGTGAGCTGTTGTCAGATCTCATCACGCCGAAACTCACAACTGGCAGCCTGAGGCCCGTGCGGCCCAGCGTGCGGTAGATAACCGGCTCATCCGCAACACCGGCGAGAGCCGATGTGTTAAATGCTGTAAGGCCGGCAGCGCCTGCAAGGCCTGATCTCAGAAAGTCTCTTCTCTTCATCAATCTATGATTTATTTGTTATTTTCATCGGTATATAATTTTAATCTTATAGGTCCGATGGAACCACACATGATCGAAAAAAAATAATATCCATTTGTGTTTGAGCTTGACATATCATGTGGATTTCACCCGAGCCAATATACAAATATTTTGTATTATATTGCTGAAGCCGACGAGACCACTGAAGAGCCTTTATCATGGGACGCTACATTCATAACCTGATCCTGAAGGGAGAAGGCATGAACCTTGACTTCAAGTATTGCATCTCCGATCCGGGGAAGATTGCACGTACACTGTCAGCCTTCTCCAACAGTGAGGGAGGCAAGCTGCTTATCGGTGTCAGGGACAACGGATCGCTTGCAGGTGTCAGGTCAGACGAAGAGCTCTATATGATTGATGCTGCTGCAAAGCTATACTGCAGCCCCGAGGTGGAGGTCAGAATAAAAACTCATACCATCAACGGCAAAACCATTCTTGAAGCCGATGTTCCCATGAGTGCTCTCAAACCTGTAAGAGCGAAGGATGAGAATGGAAAATGGAGGTCCTATTTCAGGCAGCATGATCAGAATTTTATGGCTGACAGGGTAATACTTCAGGTGTGGAGAAGGATCGGAAGGAACAGAGGTGTGCTGCTGCGGTTTGATGAAAAGGAGAACATGCTGTTGAGCCACCTGCGCACCGAGGGGAAGATAACCGTCAGTGAATTCCGGCAACAAGCAGGCATTAACGGAAGAACCGCCGAAAAAATACTGAGTGATTTTATCCTTTGCGGTCTCATCAGTTACCAGGCTGGAGAAAAGGGAATTTTCTACCGGCTGAGTGATGAATTTGCAACTGCAGGATAAGGCTATTCAATCTTGAACCCCAGGACAAGGATGTCATCTGTCTGCGGCGCTGAGCCCTTCCAGCTCAGCAGTCTCTCCTCCAGTATCTCCTTCTGCCTGCTCATGGGATAATTTTGTATCTCCAGTATCAGGTTCCTGAAATTTCCTCTCATAAACTTCCTGCCAGTAATGCCGTTAAACTGGTCAGAATATCCGTCGGTGAAGAGGTAATATGAGGTGTCTTTCTTCAGGTTCCATTCATGGCGTGTAAATTCAGGCCCCTCCCGCTTCTGAGCGCCGGCAGGAATCCTGTCTCCGTATAGAGTCTCGATCAGGTACTTGCCATCCGTCCGCACACCGTCAGCCTGCTCTCCGGCTTCGCCGCTCAAAGCTGAAGTTTCATCCCGGTTCAACTCACTTACCCTGAAGCAATGTAATCCTGCGCCTGAGAATTCAACAGTACCTCTCCTACGGTCAACACCGAGAATGGCTATCTCCATCGTCTCCGGCCGGCCATCAGGTGTCTCCGAGGACTTCATTGCCCCAATCAGTCGCTCATGCACAGCATCCAGGATACCTGAAGTGGTCACTTTCTTCCTGCTATTTAATGCATCATTGAGGAAGGAGAGTCCCATCAGGGTCATCATGGCAGATGAGACTCCATGGCCGGTACAGTCACCAACTGCAATCAGGACCCTGTTGTCCCTCTCCGCTGTCCAGTAGAAATCACCGCCGGCCATATCACGTGGCCGGTTGAGTACAAAACAGTTCGGGAAGGCACCCTGCAGAATTTTTTCCGTGGGCAGCAACGCGCGTTGAATTGTCCCGGCAAAACCGGTGATGGAATTCACCTTACTGTTCAGGCTATCAACCTCATGGCTCTTACTGTCCAGAAGGATCTGAAGCCGCCTGTTACGCTTATTAACTCTGGAGGCATGCATCTTCAGAGCCAGGAAAAGAAGCAGTGATAACACTCCGATATAAAGAAAAATTGCAGGCAGGCTCGTATACCATCTCCTCATTATCCTGAAACCGTACGTAACCTCCTTGCTCTCGAGACCGGTGACCGTTTTCGCCTTCAGCCTGAAGAGATAGCTGCCGCCTGGAAGACTGGTATAATCCCTGAAGGTTCGCCGCTCCCACTTTGACCATTCATTGTCAAACCCCTCAAGTTTATACATATATTCAGTCTTATCCTCCCCGGCATATGATGTTGTTGTCCATCTGATTGTAATATTGTTTGAGGCAGCTTTCAGCAAGGGGATATTTTTCTCTGACTGAACCATCGAGGGTATTCTGACACCGGTTGGGGTTTCGGTATAGAATGAATGGTTCATCAACTGCTGTTCACCCGCAGATACAGAGGTGAACAGAGTACTGAATGCACCATAGTTGAACCCGAGCTTCGATTTGTCAATGACATACACCTTTCGTCCCTTAGCGATCCAGATATCACCGTCAACTGAGGCGATACCGCTGGATGCCACATCAGGCAGAAAATCAAACTGCTTTCTGAACACCACATGTCCCTGGCTGGTTGCATTGACCAGGGCATCAAAATGACGACCATCGAAACCAGAAACATAAACGTCACCGCCGGGTGTCTTGAACAGAGTTGCTATCATTACCCTGTCAAAGAGGCTGCCTGTCAGTCTATTATCCTTTACAAACCTATCATTTTCAACCTCATAGCTGTAAATCCCCTTTCCTGTACCGAGATAAAGCCTGTCGTCAATAAAGGAGACTGTATTAAGGGTATCACAATCAATCCCGCTATTGCGGTCATAACGGGTAAACAGTGTGTCATGCTCATCACAGCTCATGCGTATGATGCCGGATGCAGAGGAGGTCAGCATCCACCATTCTCCGGGTGCGGACTGTTCTATAGCCTTAATCCTGCCCGGAAGCGTATTCTTGAGGCTGCTATTGACAACTTTCCAGCTACCGGCTGAATACCGGAGTGTCCTTACGATTCCATCACTTGATCCTGCAATGACAGTTGAAGTATTATACCTGTCAGCCCTGACGACGGTTATGCCCGACCTTGCCAGCATGCGATAGGCTGACCCGTCTTGTCTGAGCTGCCAGAGACCGTCAGAGGCAGCTGCCAGCAAAATGGTATCATCAGGTAGTATAGCAGTCTGCAGGTCATATACCCTGCCGGCGGGGAGATCCGTCTGCATGAACCGCATCACGCCCATACTGTCTGTATAGCTCCTGTATATTCCGTTATCTCCGGCAACGTATGTGGATGTGCCGACACTCTCAATATCGCGGGAAGGCGACTCAATCCCTGATTCATTGCCAAACTCGTTGGCAGGAAGAGAGACGTACGCCCTGTTGATGAATCCCCTGGTGCAGAACCACAACTGGGAGTTGGATGCAAAGTCACAGTACATGGCTGTCACGGTTGACTCCCTCAGACCTGAGGTCGTTCCGGAAATGTGCTGCAGCAGCGTTCCGTCATGACTGAAGATATATATCCCACCGCCGGAGAGGCCGACGGCCACAGCCCTGCCGGGAAGAATCACCGCACCTGTTACTACTCCGGCGGTCAGTCTCCGGGTATCAGATGGATCAATAAATTGACTGTCAACGGTCCCGTTCCGGTGATTGAACAGCATGAGACCGTCTTCAGCGGTGGCGACAAGAATATTGTCACTGTCAAAAGGAAGGAGCGTCACAAAACGCACCATTCTAATCCCGTCCCCGCCCGGAAGCGGTGTCAGCCTACCCTCAGAGTACTCAAGGAGCCCCTGCCTGTTATCCGCGACAAATACCTTACCATAAGCTGCCAGGATGAGTGAGATGCTTCTTACACCGTACTCCCTGTCCGTATCGGTTACATGAACTGAGTCGCCGGGCAGATCATACAGGTAGAGCTTCCTGCCGTCGGTGAAGAACACCCTGTTGCTGTCAGCAGCAATAGAACAAACCGGACCCACCTCCGAACGGAGCAATGAATCAGAAATCCTGACAGCAAGAGAGCTGAATGCAAGATCACCTGATGCAACCGGCTGCAGGATTCCGAAATCGCTCTCACCGCCCACATAGACCAGGCCTCTGTGATCTGATGCAAGAGCCGTTACCCTCTGAAGCCCCGGCATGGGAATTAGTCCCCAGTTGTGACCATCATATGTGACTATCCCTGTTGATTCATTGCCAAAGTACATTACCCCGCACTTATCCATGGTGATGCACCGGTTCTCCAGGTCACCCGGTGTCTCGGCAGCATCAAACCAGCTGATCAGAGGCACTCCGGTCCTGTTGATCTGGGCTGTGATTGACAATGACAATGCCAGAAGCAAGAGAATTAAATAAGTACGGTTCTTCATCCCCTCGGTAATTACCCTGTAAATACCTGTTAAATATACAAATTCAATTTGATTTCCTGAAGCCGAACATTGGCATTCAATTTGAGATAATTTTAATTATCTTGGCTTCATTATTCAGGTATGAGGGTAATTTACAGAGCCGTACTTATGGTGACAATGGGCTTGCTGCTTGCCGGTCAGCCTGTTGTACTGGCCCAGCCCCCCGGTCATCAAACCGCATCTGCAGACGGGATGTTGACAGGCAGGGACTTTACTCCTCTCATCTCCTACCGCAATGAGGCCCATCGTCTGCACGACATTGCCGACCCTTCAGGAAAGTATTTCAGGCTCTTTCTTCCCGGTCATCACCATACTTCAGTATCAGGACAACCGGAGTTGCCTGTCTACAGCCGGCTGATGGAGGTGCCTGCTGACATGACTCTCGAGGTTACCGTTAAGGGAGTCAAGTCAATGAGGATAAGGTTTTCAGAGCATACAACCGGGAGAGCAGAACTCTTCCCTGTCCAGCCTGCCCGGACCAAAAATCAAAAACAGGATGAGAAGGTGGCTGTCAAGGACAGTAAACTATACAGAACAAACAGTATCATTG
Organism: uncultured Rikenella sp.; assembly: GCA_964519065.1. GTDB lineage: Bacteria > Bacteroidota > Bacteroidia > Bacteroidales > VadinHA17 > SR-FBR-E99. The sequence continues at coordinate 9,198 of CAZFIF010000039.1, read as the reverse complement.
AACACGATACCGTCACAGTTACCTCGGAGGGTATCTTCAGGGGAAAAAAACTGGTGAACATTGCCATCTATCCTGCCTTCTATAATCCGTCAGCCGGATACGTTGACCTGATCACCGCCATGGACCTCCATATCACCATGAAGCCCTCGCCAACAAAAGGGGGCGAGGCGGAACTGCTCAGTGACGACAAGGGTGGATATGCATCTGCATCATATATCCCGGGCTATACCGACAGGCCCGTAAACATGGTTATCGTCACCGACTCACTCTTCAGAAAGCATCTGACGCCACTGGTAAGATGGAAGATGCTTAAGGGGATCAAGACAACAATCTTCTACAAGAGAACAGGACCTCCCGACACCGTATATTATGACCTTAAGAAGAGAATCTCCGAATTCTGGTTCAGTTCCCTGGAGTCGGGCATCCCGCTCCAGTATCTGCTCATCGTCGGGGATCCCTCACTGGTGCCCACATCACGGGGTACCGGCAATGTCTCTGACCTGTACTACGGAGAGTTTGACGGCGAGGGCGATTATATCCCTGAGCTCTTCATAGGACGCCTGCCCGTAGCTGACACCACCCAGCTGAAGGCAATGGTAAAGAAGATAATTGATTACGAAACCTTTAACTACAGTCAATCCAACAACTTCTGGGCCGGAGCTCTTGCCACAGCAGGCAATGCCCCTGGTATCTATGAGACATACATGAACGGACAGGTACAGTATATTTATGATAACTACCTGGGACCTGATACCTCACTCAATGCCGTCAGATGGCTGTTTCCCGATGCACCTGTGAAGGATGATTCCCTTAAGCTGCTCTTCAACAGTGGCCTGAGCATCCTGAACTATACAGGGCACGGAGAAGCTTCCGGTTTCAGTGACCCTGTTTTCAAGGTCTCCACTGTAAGTGAGCTAACCAACCTCAATGAGTACCCCCTGATTATTGCCAATGCGTGCCGGACGGCACAGATAAATGTTACACCCAATTTCGGATCTTCCATAGTTACTGCTTCCAATAAAGGAGCCCTGGGATATATCGGGTGTACCAATGACTCTTACTGGACGGATGACTTCTTCTGGGCTGTGGGGCCGGGCACTCCCGGACTGGATGTGACCTACGAGAATACGGGTGCCGGCGCATTTGACCGTCTCTTTCATACACACGACGAGCCACCGGGAGAATGGTATCACACTATGGGACAGATCAACTTCTCCGGCAACATGTCTGTCTCGGCAAGCACAAGCCCCAGGAAGAGATATTACTGGGAAACATACATTCTTCTGGGAGACCCCACACTGTCACCGGTTATCGGAAGACCGGACACCTTTGATATTAAGCTGCCTGATATGCTCCCACAGGAGCTGGAGTCGCTGAACTTCTTTGCCAAACCTTTCGCCTACGCAGCGATATCTGATTTTGATACACTCTGGGATGCCAGCTTCGTAAGCCCATCCGGAAACATCAGCCTGTCATTGCCCGCAGGAGTAAAGGACTCATGCCTGCTGGTATTAACAGGACAGAACATGATACCTTTCATTCAGACACTCCATTTTGGAAATGTCCCGGGACCATACCTGGTAGCAGGTGATATAGAATTTGATGACTCCGGAGGCACCACAGACGGATTCCCCGATTACGGCGAGACAATCAATCTCAGGGTGACCATCACAAACCTGGGCAAGAGCCCGACATCAAACCTCACAGCCGCCCTGTCGGTTACCTCAGGCATGATCACTATCGGCTCCGGAACAGAATATATTGGTATTGTAAATCCCGGATCTTCATTTACCATTGACGGAAGTTTTATTTTCACCGTCTCCGATGAGGTGGAGGACGGTGAGCTGGCATCCCTGCTGCTCAACCTTGCAGATAACAGTAATCATTATAGTTTTGGCATAGACATGACCCTTCGTGCTCCACAGCTGGAAATTGTATCCTCTGTACACGACGATTCTGCCACGGGAAATTCAAACTTCCTGCCCGATCCCGGTGAAACGATAAACCTCAGGGTGAAAGTCCGGAACAAAGGTTCATCCTCTGCCAGCGGTATTGTCACCGTCACCCCGGCCAATGCGCTTCTTAATCTCCAGGATGGAACGGAAGAGTCGGGGATTGTCCTGCCAGGTAAGAGCAAGGAAATTGTCTTTGAGACAGTGGTCTCTGATCATGCAGATCCTGGCACCGTCATTCCCTACGACGTCAACTTTGTCTGCGGCAACTATGAAGCCCGGGGAACGTGGAGCCTGAGCACGGGAAAGACAAGGGAGACATGGGAGTTTAACAGGTTTGATGTCTTCCCCTGGATCCAGCAGGAGACAAATCAATGGACCATCACCTCTTCAGATTCGTATGAGAACATCCTCTCTGCAAGAACGGGTGCCATAGCCGACAAAAACAGTTCAGTGCTGGCAATAAAGGTCAACAACCCGGTGAGAGACACCCTCTCATTCTGGTCGCGTGTCTCCTCCGAACCGATCTACGACCAGCTTGTCTTCAGAATCGACAGTGCCAACAGCCTGGCGTTGTCAGGCGACACACCCTGGGAGCTCCATAGCTATATCCTCTCTCCCGGAGTGCACTATCTTGAATGGATATACAGCAAGGATGTCTCCCTCTCAGGAGGACTGGATGCAGCATGGATAGACCAGATAACCTTCCCTGACATTTCCTTCCTCGATGCCGACCTGAATATAGATACGGTATATCCCCCCGATGCCATGGCCGACCTTGGCAACATAATCATAACAGGCCGCATCATAAACCTGGGCCTTACGGCCCTGACAAGCTTCCCCCTGGCATACAGGATCAACGCTGGCGAACCTGTCAACGAGACCTTCTTTGTGAAGATCGACCCCGGCGATACCGTTGACGTCTCCTTCGCGCAGAAATACACTTTTCTTCCGGATGTCAGCTATCTCATTGAGATCATCAGCCGCCTTCCCGAAGACGGGTATGCGGGCAATGACACAGCCCGTGTATCCTATCTTAAGTCAGCTACCGGTCCGGAGCTGCCTGCCGCGAGTGTCAGGGTACTCCCCAACCCCTTCCGGGATAGTTTTGTTCTTGAGGTTGATTTCGAGGGATTTGAGCCTGCTGATTTGGAGATTATCGATGTCACAGGAAGAATCGTGATGAGATCGACCTATGAGCTTACATCCGGCAGGAACCGGATACCGTTCGACTGCCGTCACCTTGCACCGGGTGTTTACGCGCTGAGAATAGAGGCTGGCGGCCAGAGCAGCCTGTTGAAGGTGGTGAAGGTTATGCCCCCGTAACCTTTGCCGCATGGCGGTTATAGTATCGTAAAACCATTAATTACCGCAATAATCCATGAAATCAAACAGACCATCGCGTGAGGAAGCCCTCACCCTCTTCAGAAAATATAACCAGTCTGACAGCCTCTTCAAACATGCCCTCTCTGTAGAGGGCGTCATGCGATACATGGCCCGCAAGCATGGTGAGGATGAGGAGATGTGGGGGGTGATTGGACTGATCCATGATCTCGACTATGAGAAATATCCCGACCAGCACTGCACGATGACGGAGAAGATACTTCGTGAAGAGGGATGGCCGGAAGAGTATGTGAGGGCGGTGATAAGTCACGGCTACGGCATCTGCTCCGATACAGAGCCTCAGAGCCTGCTGGAAAAGACCCTTTTTGCAGTTGATGAGCTCACCGGCCTGGTAGCCACCAGCGCCCTTGTCAGGCCTTCAAAAAGTGTAATGGACATGGAAGCCCGTTCGGTACGAAAGAAATGGTCAGACAAACGGTTTGCAGCCGGCGTTGACCGCACCGTGATAGAAAAGGGAGCGGCGATGCTGGGCGTTGAACTCAGTGATCTTATCACTGACACCATTATGGGTATGCGCGTGGTGGCTGAAGAGATCGGCCTTAAGGGTAACCCGGAGCAATAGACGGAGACGGAGCGTTTTCACGGCATCCGGAAATCTCTCATTAATTTCCAAAAAAAAGGCGCCAGGATCACCCGGCGCCGTCAGTTTATTTGTCAGCCCTTTTTGTCAGAGCTCCCTGATCTGAATATTCCGGAACCAGACATCATCACCGTGGTCCTGCAGGCCTATGAAACCTTCGGTTGCCACGTCGGCCCAGTCAGGATTGAGTGCCGGGAATTTGCTGCCGGCAACAAGTTCCTTCCACTCGGGAGTCCATAGGTGATATTCAAGAACGGTTTCGCCATTCTGGATATGCCAGACTGAACCCTTATAAACCTTGATCTCTGCCGTGTTCCATTCACCGGCCGGTTTTGCGTTCTGCGGTACTGCCGGTATCAGGTCATAGAGTGACCCGGCCTTGCGATTGCCATCCTTACCTGCCTCTGCATCTGGATGTCTCTCATTGTCAAGAATCTGCATCTCGGGGGCAGTCTTCCAAATAGCATCCAGCTCAGGATTTTCCTGTCCCAGGTAAAATATGCCGCTGTTACCCCCTTCGGATATCTTCCATTCAAGCTTAAGGTGGAAATTTGAGAACTTCCTGCCATAGATGATATCTCCTCCTCCTCCACCGGCTTCACCTTTGCCTGAACCTATGCAATGAAGCGTTCCGTCAACTATCTCCCATCCCTGTTCGGGGAAGGTCTCCTTGTTGTAGTTGCGCCAGCCTTGAGTGGTAGTGCCGTCAAAAAGGTAGGTCCACACTTCAGCATCGGTAGATTTCTGCTCAACCTCCTTCTTTGATTTTCCGGGCCCACAGGAGACAAACGCAACTGCCACAGCAAGAACAAACATTAACTTCAATACTTTCATATTCCTCAGATTTTATTGGTTAGTAACTTAATTAACAATTAAACAGGCATCTCGGGAAGTTGCCATCCTTCGCGGTAATTATGCCTGATCATCTCTTTGGCGAATGCCTTTGCATTGAGGGGTTCGGTCCACTTCTTGTCGAACGTCGGGTGACCGTCGGTGATGCTGAAATGATCCTCGATGCATATCTTCATAGAGTCACTGTCAGTGATATTGGTGAACTCCATCTTTTCACCGTCCCATTCCAGCTCCTTGTTGAGTCCCTGCAGCCTGACAGCCAGGACTCCCATCACCACCATCTCATTGAAAGGACCGGCTTCCGAAAAGTCAGATTTGGTAGGCACCCTGTTCTCCGGGCTCTCCTTGCATGCGCGCACCCAATCCATCTCATGTCCGCCTCTGGTGGCATTCTCGACCCGCCTTTCGGTCTGCGGGGCATTGGGCTTGCGTCCCGAGAGCAACCAGGGGTTGATTCCATAACAGCCGCATATCAGTTTATCCTTGGTGCCGTGGAAGATAACGCCTCCACCCTGGTCATTCATATCCTTGCCTTCCGGCCAGCCTTCGGGCTTCATTGGCTGCAGCCCACCGTCGAACCAGGTGACCTCCACCTCGGGAAGATCTATCTTGTAATGCGACGGAGCCTTTCTTTCCGGGTAAACCAGTTTCACCATCTCTGCATTGGGAGCACAGTCGGTGAGCAGCAGCGTTGAGCTGGCCTGAACCCGTGTCGGGTAAGTAAGCCTGAGGGATTTGAAGACAGGATGAAGGATATGACATGCCATATCACCCAGGGCACCTGTTCCGAAGTCCCACCATCCTCTCCAGTTCCACGGATGATAAATCTCATTGTATGGCCTCACAGGGGCAGGGCCAAGGAAGAGATCCCAGTCGAGGGTCTTGGGAACCTTGTCGACCTTTGTCGGTCTGTTCAGTCCCTGAGGCCATATCGGCCTGTCGGTGAAGGCCTCCACTTTGGTCACCTCCCCTATCTCCCTGTTCTGTATCCACTCCTGAACCAGATCTACGCCAACTGCCGAAGAACCCTGGTTGCCCATCGAGGTGGCCACCCTGTGTTTTGCTGCCAGCTTCGTAAGCAGCCTCGATTCATACACGCTGTGTGTCAGCGGTTTTTGCAGGTAGACATGCTTGCCCATGGTCATTGCATGAGCGGCAGTCAGGGCATGAGTGTGGTCGGCCGTCGCAATGATCACTGCATCAATGGAATCACCCATCTCATCGTACATCTTCCGGTAATCCCAGTATCTTTTTGCTGCAGGATATGCATCAAAAACTCTCTTCGAATAACCCCAGTCAACGTCGCAGAGCGCAACGATGTTTTCAGTTCCGGCAACATTCCTGAGGTTTGTGGCACCGACACCGCCAATACCTATTCCTGCTATGTTAAGCTTGTCGCTCGGGACACGATGACCGAGACCGCTGACAACATTGCTGGGAATGATGGTAAGACCGGCAATTGCAGCACCTGTTGTGCCTACAAATGAACGTCTTGTAAACTTCTTTGTCTCCTCTTTCATATCATTTCAGGTTAAGTTTCGCGAAAATCAAGGAATAAAAATAAAAAAATCCCGGGAATATCCCGGTTGATATAGGGTATTTCCGGTCATTAATCTGTTAACCCAGATCAGCAAACTCAAATTAAAACAGGATGCTGTCAAACATAGGATTCCGGTCATTTTATTGCTAATTTTGCATCCGTAAGTCATGAACTACAGTAAAGCAGTTATAACGTTACTCCTTCTGTTTGCAGGATCGGCACCATCTTTCAGCCAGTATTTCACAAAACTTGGCATAAGCTTGGATACCAGGTTTATGGCAGATATTCCGATAATAGTCGCTGACCCCAATGAGCCCGGACTCTCCGGTGAGCTTCTGGCCAGCCAATATCCGGGACGGCAGATTCCAACCGATGCCATTGAGCTTTCCTTCCCTGAAATGAACGGTGCAACTGATACGCTGGCAATCCTGTGGTATCTCAAGCCCGAAGAGATTACTGCCGTTGAAGGTGAGATAAACGTTATTGTGGCGGGCTTCTTCCCTGACAATGTTATAAGATACTACATTGACAGCAATAATGACCGTATTTTCAGCCGTAGTGAGGCCTCGTTCGTATTCAGGAGCGACGAGAAGCAGCGGTTGTTAAGGATACTGATTGCAGGATCCTACAATGAGTACACCCTGATGAACCCCAACTATATAGTACCGGTAACCCCTTCCGATGCTATCAAGGCCAGCAAGAGCAGATGGGTGACGACCTCAAGGAAACCGTCAGTAGCCATTGACATCTCATCCTCCTTTGGCAGGGGAGATGCGAACCTCTCCTTTGCGAAGACGGTGAGGCCATCAAATACGATTACCTATTTTGCGGATATCCCCGGCAGTTTCAGGCCCTCACTCGCAATTGACTTCTCATGGTTCAATTTTCACCTGCTCATCAGCGGCGGGTATGAAAGAATTGAATATACCAACAACATCATCGTCTCAATTGACGGCGACAACAGCACTACATACTATAACCGGGGCACCTGGCCCAATTCAAAGGTATTTGCCTCCCTGGCATTTGAATATGATATCAGCGCAGGCAGATATCTCTATCTGACTCCTTACGGCTCTTTATCGCTTTTCAGGAATGATACCAGGTATGACTTCGACAGCTGGCAGGGAGCACCTCCTGAGGCTGAGTATACAGATATGCATGCATCCGAGTTTGGAGCAAAGGTCAAGTTGCCTGTCTCTCCGTCACTGATCATATATGTGAACCTGGCCTACGCAACTGTCTACTATAATGCTGAACAATTTTTCACGGACGTGGTACCAGGATCATACCGGATGCATCAAGATGGATTCTACTACGGGGTTGGCTTCAACTTCAGGATCACGGGCAGATAATTGCATTCTTTGCAGGGGCCCTGTTCTTGTAACCAAAAATCGTTAATTTGCAGTAAAATTTCCTATGGAAATTCGAAGGTTCAATCTTGATCTCTCTGAGAATGATAGTGTTAGCCGAATACTGAAATCGATATTCGGAATCATCTGTATTGCAGTTGCGCTCATTCTCTCACTGATGATCTATAGATCAGGTGAGTCAACCTGGAGCACCTGGGTTGCCATTGTATTCCTGTTTCTCTTCGGTGTCTGGCTCGTACTGAAGGCTACTGGCCTGACTGACCGCTATGTCATAATAACTGAAAATGAGATAATCCTGAGAGACAAATTCTATTCCCCCGCACTGGTAATTAAAGCCTCAGATCTTACGAAGACCGGATTCGGCCAGCTGAAGATCTCTTTCTTTCTCAGCGGTGGGAAAGTAATTGCCTTACGCCTTGGCACATACTACCGTGATAACTCCCTGAAGCTCATGGAGGCGGTAGAGGAGTTCTGTAATCTGAACGGGATTCAGGCATCTGGTATCAATACAAATGAGAAGAACTCCGGTGATGAAGCTTAGAATGGGTATGATCGGTGGTGGTGAAGGTTCCCTGATTGGGCCTGTACACCGGATGGCGGCTCGCCTCGACGGCATGACCATTCTCGTGTGCGGTGCCTTCAGCAGTGATCCGGCAGTCTCTGCAGCCACGGGAGCCGCGGAGGGATTAGATAGCTCACGCATCTATGACACATGGCAGGAAATGATAAGACGGGAGGGTTCCCTGCCCGGAGATATAAGACCTCATTTCATATCCGTTGTCACGCCCAACCACCTCCATTACGCTCCGGCGAAGATGGCCCTGGAGGCCGGGTTTCATGTTGTGTGCGACAAACCGTTATGCATGAGCGTTACGGAGGCCCTTGACCTGCAGGAGACCGTTGAACGTACCGGAAGGCTCTTCTGCCTCACACACAATTATACCGGGTATCCGATGGTAAAAAGGGCCAGGGAGATGGTGCTGGGCGGAGAAATAGGCACCGTGAGGAAGATCGCCGTCGAATACTTCCAGGGATGGCTCTCCTCCCCGGTTGAGACCACCGGCAACAGGCAGGCTGAATGGAGATCAGACCCCCGAAAAGCAGGCATCGCCGGTGCCATGGCGGATATCGGTACTCACGCCTTCAACCTGGCGGAATATATTTCGGGACTGGAGGTGACTGAGCTCTCCGCCGACCTTGGCTCAGTGGTACCGGGCAGACTGCTCGATGATGACGGCAGTGTGCTGCTGCAGTTCGAAAACGGTGCCCGCGGCACCCTGCTGGCCAGCCAGGTAGCCATAGGAGAAGAAAATAACCTGTCACTGAGAATTTACGGCAAGAAGGGCAGTATAGCATGGAGACAGATGGAACCCAACTCACTGACAGTGCTCTGGCCCGAAAGGCCAGTCCAGGTTTACCGTACAGGCACCGCCTTTCCCGAGGCAGGCGTGGCAGCCCCCATGCATACTCGTATTCCTGCCGGCCACCCGGAGGGATTCA
>CAZFIF010000038.1:14834-16934 GCA_964519065.1 uncultured Rikenella sp. | reverse complement strand
CGCCGGCGCACTGCTGTTTTGCTATGCGGCCGGTGACGGAGCGGTCGACCTTATTCGTCAGCCAGTCCTTGCAGGCCACCTCCTCCAGCTGTAGCACATCATCAATATATTTTACGGGATCTGACGGGTCATATGCCAGTTCACGGAACCGCATTCTGGTGGTGGTGTCTGTCATGACCGTCCGTGGCGGCTCTCCGAAGAAATCGCTGAGCTGCAGGTCTATCGGCTTCTCCCGGGTGGCGGCGTTGAAGAAGGTAAACTGGTTGTCACCGGTCACCTCCCCGATGACATAGAGGGGAGCGCGCTCACGGGCGGCGACATCGGAGAGGGTATCCACATCGCCGGGTCTTATCACGAGGCCCATTCTCTCCTGTGATTCGTTGCCTATTATCTCCCGTGCAGAGAGCGTTGGGTCACCCACCGGCAGCATGCCGATGTCAACCTTCCCGCCTGTCTCCTCCACCAGTTCGGAGAGGCAGTTGAGGTGTCCGCCGGCACCATGGTCGTGCAGTGATATCACCGGGTTGCGGTCGCTCTCCGTCATGGCCCGCAGTGCATTGTACACTCTCTTCTGCATCTCGGGGTTGGCGCGCTGTACGGCGTTGAGTTCAATGGCGCTCTCATAGGCGCCGGTATCCACTGAAGATACGGCGCCGCCACCCATACCTATGCGGTAGTTGTCGCCGCCCATGAGCACTATCAGGTCACCTTTTTGTGGTCTCTCCTTGGTGCTGTCCCTCTTCTTCCCCAGCCCAATGCCGCCCGCAAGCATGATAACCTTGTCATAGCCGTAGCGTCGCATCTGTTCGAAGTGTTCAAATGTCAGGACCGACCCGCAGATGAGCGGCTGCCCGAACTTGTTACCAAAGTCGCTGGCTCCGTTGGAGGCTTTGATGAGGATCTCTTCCGGTGTCTGGTAGAGCCATTTGCGTGGCTCTGCATGCCTTTCCCACCCCCGCGGGCCGTCAGGCCTGGGATAGGAGGTCATATATACAGCCGTGCCGGCTATGGGCATGGATCCCTTGCCGCCCGCAATACGGTCGCGTATCTCGCCCCCGGTGCCGGTAGAGGCTCCGTTGAAGGGCTCCACGGTGGTGGGGAAGTTATGGGTCTCAGCCTTGATTGAGAGAACAGATTCGAAATCACTTACAACAAACCAGTCAGGTTTATCCTGCGTGGCCGGCGCAAACTGCTCGACAGGCGGCCCGTCAAGAAAGGCACAGTTGTCACGGTAAGCCGAGGCAACATGGTTGCGGTTCTCCTGGGTGGTCTTTTTGATCAGGCTGAAGAGTGACCGGGGAAGCTCCTTGCCGTCAATGATGAAAGTGCCGTTGAAGATCTTGTGCCGGCAGTGCTCGGAGTTGACCTGTGAGAATCCGAAGACCTCGCTGTCAGTCAGTTTTCTTCCAAGCCTGAGACTCAGCTGTTGGAGGTAGTCTATCTCTTCGGTGCTCAGCGCCAGGCCCTCCTGAAGATTATAGGCAGCTATATCGTCTATTTCCGTCACCGGCTCCGGATCATGGTGAACGGTGAATATCTCCCCGTCAAGACCGTGGTAGACCCTCTGCAGCATCGGGTCGTGCAGGGGATTCTCACCTGTGGCAGCAATGAACTCCTCGATCCTTGATATCCCCCGTATGGCCATGTTCTGGGTTATCTCCACCGCGTTGGTGCTCCATGGGGTTATCATCTCGCGGCGGGGGCCGATGAAGGTGCCCTCAACCGTGTCACTGCCTGTGGGGCTGGCCTTGCCGAAGAGCCAGGAGAGCCTGTCGGTTTCGCCGGGGGAGAGCTGCCTCACAGCCTCGACAGCGATGATGTTGCCTGCGGAGGTTCTGAAGAAAAGTAGGGTCTTGCTTGTCATAATATACTGATGGATAGAATAGTATAAGTACAGCTGCCGTTGCCGCTGTCAACCTCAAACTTACACAAAAAGAGTCGATTTCAAACAGACAATTTCAAGTCGGGGCTGTCGCCCGGAGAAACAACAGACACGCGGAGATATAACACCCGTCCGCAGAAACACCTTCAACCCGGCGACGCACTACTCTCCCGGCGAGACACCTTCCGCAAGGCGACGCACTACTCTCCCGGCGAGAC
>CAZFIF010000038.1:0-14734 GCA_964519065.1 uncultured Rikenella sp. | reverse complement strand
TACTCTCCCGGCGAGACACCTTCCGCAAGGCGACGCACTACTCTCCCGGCGAGACACCTTCCGCACCTCGACACGCTACTCTACTGGCGAAACACTTTCCGTCGTGCGAATCACCACCGGCCTGCACTGACCTGCCTCAGTTACCGAATCTGGGATTGACAATATTGTTGTAGATTGAGCCGAAGGTATAGGAAAGCCCTATGCCGGTCTCTATCTGATAACCCGTGGCTTGTTCCCTCAGTCTCAGTAGTCTTTCGGCTTCCGTCAGCTCTCCTTTTCTAAGGCTGAGCTGGTCATTAATGCGGGCAGCCTCCACGTTCAGGGTCAGGGATAGCCCTTTGAAAATCCTTATCCGGGCGAAGAGATCTGCGGCTATCATGTTTTTCGAAAAGTCATGAAAATAGTTAAGTCCCCGGAGTGAGAAGTAGATCGAACCCCATTTCTTCTGAACCTGGTATGCGACCCTGAGCTGATGTCCGAAGAGATTCTCACTGGTCTTGTTGTAGATAGTTGTGTCAGTGTAATTACTGTATTGATAGCCAATGCTGTAGAGGAATCTGAGCTGACGATGTGTGGCCTCAGCATAGGGAAAAAGGTCATACTCTATCGAGGGCATGATCACGGTATTAAAGTCATAGTTTTCGGATGTCGAGGAGTTCATCTCCCATATCAGTCCGGCTGACCAGTGGTCCCCGAGGCTCTTGACGAAGAGATTTTCTATTCTCTCAAAACTCCTGAGGTAGGTTGTGTCAAGATCATCCTCGATGAATCTCTGTTTGATATATCTCTGGTCAAAATCGATCTCCAGCTTGATGTCCGGGGTGATTTTTGTTATCCGGAGTGAATTCTCCAGTTCCAGGCGTTTGTATGACTCTTCAGAATTATATTGCGGGCTGGTTGAGATCTCAAACACCCAGTTTCTCCATCTGTCAACAACTTCTTCCTGCTCGATGGCACTGCCGTGTGTGATTTCTATCTCATGAATTACCGGTGTTCGGCTTGCAAATCTAAGCAGACCCGCCTTGAGAAGATTGGTGCGTCGCTCCCTGATCTCTGTGGATGTCTCGTGGGGGTTGCTCATATAGGTCAGGGTATCGTCCATCCCCGCAAAGATGTCCATCCCGTGAAAAACATAGGTATAACGGTTACCACCATTGCCCGAGTTCTGTCGGGTGACAAGTACATATACCTGTGCTTCCCGGACATCCCTGACATAGTTTATCCATGGTATCTCCTGGCGGGTATAGCTCATGTCGCAGCTGCTGCAGTCGATGAACACCCTGGCGGCATCCTGCCTCAGGTTGATGGGTGGTTGTATCACTTGTTCCCCGGGGGTACCTGATGCAGGAGGGTCATTTTGCCCCAGGTTTCCGGCAGAGGGAGGATTATCCTGGGCGGCTGCAGTGACTGAAAAAAAGGTTGTGAGCAGAAAAAAAAGCAGTAGTCTGATGTTGTTTTGAATCATAAGATGTTGTGAATGAATTTAAACAGCCGCAAATATATTCAAAAGAAGAGAGCGGAGAGATGTTTAATAGCAAATGCAACAGTTGAATGCTGCCGGTGCGGTTCGGGCAGGCCAGGCAAGCGGCGCATATGGCTTTGAAATGAGCACTTTTAACAGGTTGTAGCTCTCCTCACGGTTTAATATATTTTAACATAGTGCGGATGTCTGCGTGGCGGTAACCATTGCTGCACGGAGTGTACGTAAATCAGGCAAGAGTATTTCCGGCGGGTTGCAGTCGTCAGCGTGGCAGCAGGGTGGTAGTGTCGCCGAAGATCTCAATGCTTCCGTTCCTTCCCTTACCGCTAAAGATAATGCGGTCTGTGGCTCTCTCTGTCAGTGTCAGGCGTATTTCCGAGGTCATGCTCTCCTCAATGCGGCCGTCCATCAGACCCCTGACGGGGGCTGCCAGTCCGGTTGCCGCATCGACCGGGGCTGTAATGCTAAGGGTGCCGATCCTGTTACTGAACCGGATCTCAACGTCAGACCCGTCAACCGAGAGTTTGGTCAATCGTGACCTGTTGTATTCCGTAAATCGGTAGAGCCGGTTTTCGTGCCAGAACCCGGCAATGAATCCCGTGAAGTTACCTGTAATCCATGGAATACGTGCAACAGAGGCCTTGAAGGAGATGCCGGGTTTCTCGAAGTGGTTTGACTGCATCCATATGTAGGCTGAGGGAAACGAATGGCCCCAGTCTTTTTCAATATAACCCCTGCCGCCGGTAAAATCGACCTCCTCCCCGTTGATTACCAGGGAGCCGGTGATACCGTGATCCATGCTAACGATTCCGTGATTGCACTCCATGAAGGGTGCGAAGGTATAGGGGCCCATGATGCCTGGAGAGTACCACCGCGATGGCCATGGAACCGTGTCAGAGAAGAGTAGTGTTCCCCTGACGGCCGGCAGGTTCAGGGTCATGCTCCCGGAGGAAAAGCTGTTGCCGGCCAGTGAAAGCCCGAACTTCCTGTCGGAGGGAGTGAACAGCGATGCATCAAAGGAATAGTACTGCGATTTCTTTGCTGTACCGTCGAGCACCTGAATGAATGAATGGCTCCTGCCTTCTTCATCCATGGCTATTCCCGGTATGAAGGCATAGGCTTTTGACCCTGAGGCATTCACCACCTTGAAGTACCATCCTTCAAAGTATTTTCTCCTGTTTCCCCAACCCTGGTACATGGTGGGGTCAAACAGTGATCTGATCTTAGTCGTCAGGGTCATCGGTCTGTCTGTGGCGGTTGATATTCAAAATTACATAAAATCATGTGATCGTAGGGATCTGAAAAATAATGGCCATCGCCCATATAGCCATCAGAAAAAGAAACAAATGTAGCGGGGAAAGGTTTAGAGGCCGAAGGATCTATTGAATTCCTTCCCTGTAGGTCTTCAGGGCTCTCTCCCTGGCCTGGGCATGGTCAACTATCATCCGTGGATAGTCGGGGGTTTCATGTTCAGGGACCCATCTCCTGACATATGCCAGATCGGGATCAAACTTCCGGGTCTGCTCAGAAGGGTTAAAGACCCTGAAGTAAGGGGCGGCGTCGCATCCCGATCCTGCCGCCCACTGCCAGTTACCATTGTTTGATGCGAGCTCGTAGTCGAGCAGCCTGGCAGCGAAATAGGCCTCTCCCCAGCGCCAGTCGGTAAGCAGGTGTTTGGTAAGAAAGCTGGCGGTGATCATCCTGACCCTGTTATGCATAAATCCGGTGGCATTCAGTTCGCGCATGCCGGCATCAACAATAGGGTATCCGGTCATGCCGCTGCACCAGCGCTCAAACTCCTCCTCGTTATTGCGCCAGCTGATGTTGTCATATTTCTTCCTGAAGGAGTTGTCAACCACATGGGGGAAGTGCCACAGAATACTCATAAAGAACTCCCGCCAGATGAGTTCGTTAAGCCATACCTCGCTCAGCGCGATGGCGACAGCGACCAGCCTGCGGATGCTGACCGTACCGAAGCGGAGGTGTATCCCCAGCCTTGTGGTGCCATCGATTGAAGGGATATTCCGGGTCTTATGATAGTCGGCAATGATGCCGGTGTTGATTTCCGGTGGGTTGAACCTCATATCAGTATCCCCGAAGCCAATATCTTCGAGTGCCGGCAACGGGAGAGGTTCGGTTTTCAGAAAGTTACCCATGAGCTGCTCCGAAGGAGTGAGTATCAGATCACCCTGTGTGAGCTGCTTCTTCCAGACCTTCGAGTAGGGAGTAAATACGGTATATGGTGTCCCGTCGGACTTCACCACCTCGTTCTTTTCGAAGATAACCTGGTCTTTGACAGTGTGGAACGCGACTCCTGATTGTCCGAGCATCAGTCCGATCTGCCGGTCGCGGTCAACGGCATATGGTTCATAGTCGCTGTTGGCATAGACGGCCCTGACATCATATTCAGCAATCAGCTGGCGCATGGCCTCTTCAGGTGTGGAGTGCAGCACCCGCAGTGATGACCCTGTGGCAGTGATCCTCTCCTGCAGTGATATAAGGGCACCGTGGATGAATGACAGCCGGCGGTCGTGCCTCTCTTCAAGCTTCCCCAGAATGTTTTTGTCAAGGATGAATACGGGCAGTACGCTGTGCCCGGACTTCAGGGCACGAAAAAGTCCCACGTTGTCTTCCAGCCTCAGGTCGCGCCGGAACCAGAAGAGCACTATCGGTTCATTACTCTTTGTCATACAGGTCAGCCCTGGCCTCTTTTTGCATGCGGTTTTTCCTGAGCTTACGCCGTAACCTGGTGAAGATAAAGACAATCATAAGCAGGAAGACGGCGATAACGAAGAAGGGTATTATCAGCGAAAGGAGGGAGGTGCCTGTCGCGGCGACGTTCTCAACGGTAGCCACCACGGGGTTACCGATGCCGGCGGTCACCTTTGTGGAGGTAAGTCTCGTGAGTGCACTGCCGCTCTGTACTACTGCGGCGCTGCCTCCCCCGACGGCAGCGCCGGTGATCCATCTCATCAGCTCACTGTCTATAGGCAGCACGCTTGTCAGGAGCAGTGTCCCGGCAATGACAGCCAGTGGTGTGGCAATGGTGTCAAGCAAGTTATCGACCACGGGGATGTAATAGGCAATGATCTCCACCAGGGTGGCTGTAGCCAGTATGATGATGGAGGTCCATGATGCAAGCCACATGAAACTCTCATTCAGCGGCAGGAAGCCTGCCTTTGCCGCCACGGCAGCAACGAGCATCGGGACGAAGACACGGAAGCCGGTGCTGGCAGCCAGCCCGATACCAATTGCCACAGCTGTTATAATCTCGGTACTCATTGCGGATGTATCCATTAACTTATGATGATATTCCTGACAGTTTGATCACCGGCATGGAAGGAGGTCGTTCTCACGGAGAGCTTTCAGGAGGGCATCCTGAAAATCATAGAAGGAGTGGGATGGCTTTTTGAACACTCCGTCGCGTATACCGTTCATGATGATAATGAACCCGTATTTACCTGCGGGATCGAAAAAGAGAGCTGAGAACAATCCGTATGCGGAACCTGTATGTCCTATCATCCTTACTCCCTGAGGCAGTGGTTCATCGGGTGCCGGTACGGGCAGTATGTGAACGCTGAGGCCCCGGCTGAAGCTCCTGGCTTCTTCTGCTTCGCCGTTGGTGCCGTCTGATGTCCACCAGGCTTTCTGCATCAGCTTTATGCTTCTGCGGGAGACAATACGTTTTCCGTCGTACTTGCCTCCGTTGAGATGCAATATCATGATGCGTGCCAGCTCTGCGGCGGAGATCCGCAGGCCTCCCTGCGGGGAGAAGACCGCACCGTTGGTGCCTGCCGTGTATCCTGAAAAATCGCGCGGGGAACTCATCACCCCCCTGTAGTCATCTGTCTGGGGGGTCCATACACCGTCTATGTACCTGTAAATCACTGCCAGGTTGTTTATGTCGGTCACTCCCTCGGGGATGTAGGAGCCTGTTATTCCAAGAGGGATGAAGAGATTCTGTTGCATATAATTCTCGAATCTCTGACCTGTGATCCTCTCAATAATGGTACCTGCCAGCCCGAAGTTGGCGTTACAGTAGGAATAGTAACCGCCCGGGGCCTCTTTTCTCCACATGTCTTCAGTATAGTAACTGCCTCCGGGGGAGAGCAGCTCGGTAAAGGATGGAGGGTTGCCCACATTGCCATAGGTATCCATGAGGAACGGGTCATATCCGCTGCCCTCATTGACGGAGCTTGTGTGCAACAAGAGCATCCTGACGGTGATGGGTTTGTCGGGATGATTGGGGTTTCTGACGGGGTATCCAAGGTATGTGCTGATATCCTCATCCAGATCAAGCATCCTGCTGTCAACAAGCTTCATCATGGCGGTTGTCATGACAAACTTCGAGATTGAAGCGATCCGGTATTTGGTGTTCTCGTTGACGGGCAGGTCCCTTTCATAGTCCCTGAGACCTGCATGCCATGTTCCGGTGAGCTTCCCATCACATACCACGGCGACAGAGAGCCCCATGATATTGAATTCATTCCTGATGCTCTCTACCGCTCCCTGCATCTGTGCGTTCAGGTTCTGCATCAGGCCTGCAAGCAACATTACCGACACAATTTTATTAACAGCTCTGATTATCATCTTGTTTTTATTACTGCAAATTTACGTACTGATCGCCCGGTTTCGGTCTGCAGGATGCAGAAATATATCCCCGGGGCGTAGTCACCGGCATACAGTGTTTCGCTGTAGGTTCCCGGCTCCATTATCTCGTCTGCCAGCAAGGCGACAGGTCTGCCGTCGATGCCGTAGACCTGCAAAGCGACACGTGATCTGCGGCTAACGCGGTAATCGATTACTGCCATGTCACTTACCAGGCTGGGAGTAACGGTGATGATCTGTTCCTCATTATCTTTAATTGAACCTTCATCTGAAGAGGTAGTACCCGTGATGGCTGCTTTCAGGCCGTTCCATAGTTCGTCGCGGCCTGCCTCGTAGCTCAGGGCCCATATGCCTATCCCTGCCAGGTTGAGATTCATGGCCAGGTTGTTCTTAATCTGGAGGCTGAGGCTGTCGTCGTACCACATCTGCCGCCATTGCCCGGAGCTCTGGTAGCTTATCCAGGGTACGCCTGTAGGCTGGTCAAATATGACAGTATGGCTTGCTGCCAGGTTGAGGGCGGAGTTATACAGTCGTGATGTTCCGGTACCTGTCGTCGGGGCTTTTCTTTCGCTTCCCGTCACGGGCCAGTCATATCCGTACCATGGCACGCCGAGCAGCAGTTTACCTGACGGCACGCCGTCGCCGACATAATCCTCATTAAGGCTGCGGGTGATGTTGTAGTTCTCCCCCGACACCGGTGCTACCGGTCCGGCCGTGGAAGATCCGCTCCAGTAATAGTTATAACCCATCATAATAAGGTAGTCACAGATGCCTGCCAGGGCTGCCAGGTCCCAGCCGTCGGACCAGTTTACTGCCGGCGTAGCCAGTGATATTTCGGCAGAGGGCAGGGCACCCTTGATGCCTCTTACGGCCCTGCGGCAGAAGCTGACCATATTGGCCTTCTGAGTTGAAGGCACGCTCTCAAAGTCGAAATTGACACCGTCACCGTTGCGCGCCTGTAACTGAGAAACGAGGTTGTCGATAAGGTTCCACTGCTTTACGGTGTCGGTGAGCAGCTCGGTGTTGCGTGCAGAGCCGAAGTTGGTGACGGTGAGGATCACCTTGACGCCTCTCTGGTGTGCATAGCTGATGATGGGAGTGGTGTCCCACCCTCTTAGTGTTGTATACCCGCCGGTGGCTGTGTCCACCTCGTAGCTGAAGTAGGCTATATGCGTGAGAACGTCATAGTCATAGTAGATGTAAGCAGTTGACCCGGCCCAGTATGGATGCCATCCGAACACCATGGTATTTTCGCCTCCGTTCTTGAGGACAGTCAGTGGCGCAGGCTTCTCCCCGGCGCTGTCTGCCTGCTGCCGATTGAAGAGTGAAGAGTGAAAAAGTGAATCATAGATTTTCCCATAGTATTCGCTCTCGGCCTGGTGTATGCCTTTAACTTCAGGCACAGGATCCTGGGCGGCGGCCTTCATAATTATGGCAGCTGAGAGTATCAGCGTCAGTATGATCTTAATGGGCATGCAGGCAGATAACTCCGGGGTATCAGGTTGCCTTGAAATATTTTTTATAGATCTCCATGTTGCGTTCAAGCAGGGTGACGGAGACCTCATAAGCTTTCTGGCTGTCCTGTTTTTTTAGTGCCTCAAGGAGCTCTCTCTGGTATTTCATGGTATACTCCTTTTCACCTTCAATGTTTCCGTAGATGAGGTTTCTCATGCGGGGCAGAAGGGAATAGACGGGTTCGAGGCTGATTATGACGATTGGGTTTCCAGTGGCCTTTGAGAGGTTCATATGAAACCGGTTGATAAGGTCGACTTCAAGCTGGGTGTTGTCCGGATTGCATTTATCGAGATCTGCCTGGTTTTTCTGGAGTAGACGTATGTCCTCATCGCTCCTGTTTCGGGCAGCCAGTCTTGCCACTTCGGGCTCGAATAGCCTGCGCACCTCAATGATCTGCAGTATCAGGTCCGAGTTGAACCTGAGGTCATAGAAGAGGTGGAGTGAATTGATTGCATCCTCTATCTTCAGCTCCGTGATGTACATGCCGCTTCCCTTGCGTATATCTATCAGACCGCGTGCACTCAGGCGGCGCAGAGCCTCCCGCAGGGCGGTGCGGCTCACCGCAAACTGGGTGCAGAGCTCCTTCTCCGTGGGAAGCTTGGATCCGGGCAGCAGCTTCTTCTGCCTTATTGCTTCTTCGATTCTCCTCTCTATTTTCTGGCTGAGAGTGAGTCCCGAGCCAATCTTACTGAAGACGTCGTCTGCCATATCAGTGGTTGTTTTCTAGATCAGGACAAAGATTTTCCATCCCGGTCATTCTGTTTATTTATAGTTCTCCCTGTAAAACTCCAGGGCTTTTTTTACCGATCCCTGCTCCATCAGCAGAATGCGGGCTGCCTCTCTCTGGATATCCAGTTCCTCTACTATCATCCTGGTGCCGCGCTCTATCAGCTTCTTATTGGTGAGTTGCATGTTGACCATCTTGTTGCCCTTCACCCGGCCCAGCTTGATCATGAGCGTTGTGGTGATCATGTTCAGCACCATCTTCTGTGCGGTGCCGGCCTTCAGCCGTGTGCTTCCTGTTACGAACTCGGGTCCGACGACCACCACCACCGGGTGCTCGGCGACCTTCACTATCGGGCTGTCAGGATTGCATGTGATGCAACCTGTAAGGATGCCGTTCTCCCTTGCTCTCTGTACTCCTCCGATGACATATGGGGTGGTGCCGGAGGCTGCTATACCGATAACCGAATCCTTGGTGTTGATGTTGAATATCTCCAGCTCACTCCATGCTTTGGAGGGGTCATCCTCGGCAGATTCCACAGCCTTGCGCAGTGCGGTCTCTCCTCCGGCTATCAGCCCGATGACCACTGTGTCAGGTACGCCGAAGGAGGGAGGTACCTCTGAGGCGTCAAGCACTCCCAGCCTGCCGCTGGTGCCTGCCCCGAGATAGAAAAGCCTGCCGCCCTTCTGCATCCTTCCGTGGATCTGGTTGATAAGCGCCTCTATCTGCGGGATCGCTTCCCTGACAGCCAGGTGAACCTTTGCATCTTCCTGATTTATGTTCGTCAGCAACTCATGGACTGTCATCTTATCAAGATCCTCAAAGTTGGAGGGCGACTCGGTAATGCTGAGCTGTTGCCTGGTAAGACCTGCTTTACTCATGCTTAGATACATCTGGATTCTGAATATGATATTTCACAAGGTTGTCAATAGGAGAAAGGGAGAAAATTCCCGGCCGGAGTCGATACTCTATAAGCAGCTTCTCGAGAAATGGCCTGAAATAATATGCGATACTGCCCGTAAAATGCACAGGGTAATCCCTGGCTTCAGGATAGGAGAGCACATTCCGCACGATGAACTCTTCAAAACTGGATGTAATGATTTCCTGCAGCTCCGGTATTTGTATGTTGTCAGCGATGAAGCGTGAGAACTGTCCCAGAAACCTGTTCGGGAAAGGCATGTTGTACACTCTCTCAAGTATCTGTGCCGGAGTATATTTGTATGTTCTGAAGAAGGTCTCTATTACCTCATCGGGAAACTGTTTCTTCAGGATGCCTGATACCAGTTTCCTGCCTATAACGGCGCCCCCTCCCTCGTCGCCAAGGATATAACCCAGGGGTGAGACATTCGAGACAATTGCCCGGCCGTCATAGTAACATGAGTTGGACCCTGTGCCGATAATACAGGCAATGCCGGGTTGATCCATGCAGAGTGACCGCGCTGCACCAAGAAGATCACTGCCGATACAGAGCTCTTCGATATCAAAAAAAGAGGCCAGAGCTCCCTTTACTATCTCAACCTTCGAGGCATTGCTGACCCCGGTACAGTAAAAAAACAGCTTACTGACACCCGCACTGGAAAGTTCAGGTATCTCTTTTTCCAGCATGGTGGTTATATCCTCACGATTTATGAAAAAGGGATTGATACCGGAAGATATGTATGACTTCCCGTTACCGGTCTCTGCAACCTCTCTCCATTCAGTCTTTGTGGAGCCACTGTCAGCGATCAGTATCATCTCTCGAGAGGAGTTCTTATATTATTGTTAATGAATTCATTACAGATATTGTACAAATAGTGGTGATTCTCCTAAATTGTTACATTAAAACAAATGTACATAAACATACCGAAATATACAGTTTTTTGTCAGATGTATGACACATTTACAAAAACTTTCTATTTTTGAATCATATTTACTAATTTAAGCAAAAATATCTCAGAGATGCGCAGGTTCAATCTCCTATTTTCCCTTTTCTTTTTTATGATAGCGCCCGTTATTTTTCAGCCCCTGTGGGGGCAGAGGCCCGGCAGGATGCAGCGGACGGCTGAATCAAGGTTGGGTGGGTGGGTCACACCCCTTCCTGAGTGGCATTTTCCGGATGATATGAAGATCGATTCCGTCAGTGTTGATGAGCAGCAGAGGGAGGTCAGCATCTGGCTGCCGGCTGAGGCAGCACAGAATCCGGTCAGGGAAGAGTCGTATGAACGTCTGGTCACCTCTGTCAGGGAGAGCCTGGGAAGGAGATTCTCGGGGTACGGGATCACCATCCGGTGCGGCGGCCAGCGGCTTGAGCAGTACATACCGAACTACTTCAGGTATTCCATTCCTGAGGACACAGGGAGGATCCCTCCCGCACCGGAGTCGAGACCCCGCCTTGTTGAGCGTATAGGGTCGGCTGAATCCCCGGAAGGTCTTGACGGCAGGTATATTGCCCTGTGGCACAGTCACGGGTACTACTTTGATATGACACTCGACCGCTGGGAATGGCAGCGTGCAAAGCTCTTCGGCAGTGTGGAGGATCTTTCGGTCATGGCCTATGTTATTCCCTACCTGGTACCCATGCTTGAGAATTCCGGTGCGACACTCTTTCTGCCACGCGAGAGGGATATACAGGTGAATGAGGTTATCGTAGATAATAACGGTTCCACGGGTAACTCCGAATTTGTGTTGCAGGTCTCCGGGCCTCCTGCGGAAGCCGGCCCCGGGTTCCTGGTCAGGGATACGCTCTTCAGCGGTGACAATCCCTTCCTCATGGGCACCTCTCTCACCATCAGTGACGGCTCTGCCCTGTTTGTGCCGGAGATACCCGAAAAGGGTTCCTACGGTGTCACTCTCTCCTGGCCCCGTCTTGCCGACAGTGCCGGAAAGGTGCTCATCAGGGTCAGTCACACCGGAGGGGTGACCGAATTCATTGCAGACCAGTCAGTCGGAGGTGGCACCTGGATCTGGCTCGGCTCCTTCATCTTCGATAAGGGTCTTGACCGCGACAGGGGTTCTGTCACCATCACCTCTGCCGACGGTTCGCCGGCAGTCGTTGATGCTGTCCGCTTCGGTGGTGGCATGGGCAATGTGGCCCGCCGTCCCTCATCATTGGCGATTGCAAACCAGCGGTCGGTCAATGCCGGAGAGCAGGCTGCAGGGGACGGGAGCCACTCCTCTGCCGTGAACTACAGCTGGAAGCTGAGTGGCAAGCCGAGGTATCTTGAGGCTGCCCGCTACTGGCTTCAGTATGCAGGTATGCCTGACACTCTCGTTTACACCATTAACCATGGGAGAAACGATTACAATGATGATTACATGTCGCGTTCCGAATATGTGAACTACCTGCTCCGCAAGCCTGACAGCACCGGTGGTAACGGCATGGGCATCCCTGTTGACCTCTCCTTTGCATTTCACACTGATGCCGGCATCACACCTGATGATTCCATCATAGGCACTCTCGGTATCTATTCCACGGCAACCAACGAAGGCAGATTCCCCGACGGCACCAGCCGTCTCGCCAGCAGGGACCTTACCGATATCATTCAGACCCAGATTGTGGAGGATATATATGTTCTCTTCAATCCCGACTGGACCCGCCGTGCCATGTGGGACCGCTCCTATTACGAGGCACGCAAGCCCGATGTGCCAGCCATGCTTCTGGAGTTGCTCTCTCACCAGAACCTTGCCGACCAGCGTTACGGGTTTGACCCGCGCTTTCGCTTTCATGTTAGCCGTGCCGTTTATAAGGGCATCCTCCGGTACCTGGCCACCGCCTCGGGTACGGAGTATACCGTTCATCCGCTGCCTGTCTCGCACATGGAGCTGGCTCCCCTCGGGGGCAAGAGCGTCAGTCTGAGATGGACACCTGTAGCTGACCCCCTGGAGTCAACCGCTGACCCGCGGTCATACAAAGTCTACATGGCATCTGGCGACAACGGCTTTGACAACGGCAGGGAGGTGACGGGCACCAGCTTCGATATCGAGCTTCCGTCATACAATATGCTCTACCGTTTCCGGGTTACAGCACTGAATGAGGGGGGAGAGAGCTTCCCCTCCGAGACACTCTCGGCAGGCTTCGTGACGGATTCTTCGGAGACCGTCCTCGTCGTCAACGGCTTTGACCGCATCTCCGGCCCCTCATGGTTTGACCGCGACGGTATGGCCGGCGTCGCATGGTGGGATGACCGCGGTGTGGCTGACCGTTACAATTTCTCGAATACCGGCGACCAGTACGATTTTAATCGCAGGTCGCCCTGGACCGATGATGACAATGCGGGATGGGGCGCATCGTGGTCCGACGGCGAGGGAAAGATCATCCCGGGAAACACCTTCGACTTCCCGTCTATCCACGGCAGCTCGATAATGGCTGCCGGAAGGTCGTTCATCTCGGTCAGCGATGAGGTGTTCAACAGCCCGGATTTCGATCTCAGACCCTACTCTGCCGTTGACCTGCTCTTCGGCGAAGAGAAGACTACCCCTTCGGCCTATGATCCGGATAACAGGGAGTTTCAGATTTACACTCCTGACTTCATACGGAGCCTGGAGAGACTCGCGGAGGCTTCAATGCCAGTATTTATGTCCGGGGCGTATATCGGTACTGACCTTATGATTACGGCTGACACCGCCGTCAGTGCAAAGGTGATGCAACTGCTTCATTTCAAACCACGTACCGGCCACGCCGTAAGAACGGGTGAATTTTATGCAACGGACATCGCAGGGCCTGACTTCTCAGGCAGATATTCCTTCAACACCGGATCTGACAGTGGCATATATGCCGCCGAATCACCCGATGCCATTGAGCCGGCCGACAATAGAACCCGCACAGCATTCCGTTATTCGGAGAACAATACCTCTGCTGCCGTCCTGCACAGGGGAGAGGTAAAAACCGTGGTCTCCGGATTCCCGTTTGAGACCCTGCCTCTGCAGGAAGAGAGGGACAGGCTCATGAAACAGATACTTGATTTCATCATAAAGAAATAAACCGACATCATGGAGAGAAACATAACATGCTTTATGCCCTGGTCGGACTCCGGCTCTGTGGCTTCAACAGTCAGGTCACTGAGCAGCTCCGGCGTTGTCAGCAGGATCTTCATCGTGGTACCCCCCGACCATGCCGGTGATACAGGGATACCGGAGGCTCAGGTACTGCGCTCAGCAGGATTTGCCTCTACTGACGCACTGAAGAAAATGGCGGCAGTAACTGACACCGACTTTGTTCTGACATACAGCAAGGGCTTTCCGCTGGACCCCGGGAAATTTGCCTTTGAACGGCTGATACAGGTTTGCGAAGGGACGGGCGCAGGAATGGTCTATTCTGACTATTTTGAGAAAAAGAATGAGAAGCTTTCACCCCACCCGCTGATAGATTACCAGGAGGGCAGCCTTCGCGACGACTTCAACTTCGGCTCGGTCATCCTTTACAGTGCTGACGCCTTCAGAAAGGCCTGCGGTGCCATGAACCAGGATTACAGCTATGCCGGACTGTACGACCTGAGGCTTAAGGTCTCGCAGTCATACCCTGTGGTCCATATCCCGGAGATGCTCTATACCGAGGTGGAGACAGATACCCGCAGGTCGGGGGAGAAGATGTTCGATTACGTTGACCCGCGCAACAGGGATGTTCAGATAGAGATGGAAAGGGCCTGTACCGATCACCTCAAAGAGGTCAACGCCTGGCTCGGACCACAGTTCAGGGAGATAGCGTTTGATGATGAGAGCTTTGAATACGATGCCTCTGTTATCATTCCCGTAAGAAACAGGGTTAAAACCATCGGTGATGCCATCGGGTCGGTGCTCAGCCAGAAGTCGACCTACAGCTTTAACCTGATAATCGTTGACAATCATTCTACCGACGGTACAACCGATGTTATAAGGTCGTTTGCGGACGACGGCAGGGTGGTGCATATCATTCCGGAAAGGGATGACCTGGGTATCGGCGGATGCTGGAACGAGGCTCTCTTCAGTGACAAGTGCGGTAAGTTTGCCATCCAGCTTGACAGTGACGACCTTTACATCGACGACTCGGTGGTGACCAGGATCGTTGATGCCTTTCATGAGCAGCAGTGTGCCATGGTGGTAGGCTCGTACCGGATGGTCAACTTTGAGCTGAAGGATATCCCTCCGGGACTGATAGACCACAGGGAGTGGACCCCTGACAACGGCAGGAACAACGCCCTGAGAATCAACGGCCTCGGGGCTCCGAGGGCCTTCTACACCCCTGTGTTGCGTGCTGTCAAGGTACCCAATGTCAGCTACGGTGAGGATTATGCCGTCGGGCTCGCCATAAGCCGTCACTACAGGATAGGACGGATATATGAACCCCTCTATCTCTGCCGCCGGTGGGATGAAAACTCCGATGCCCTGCTGGATGTGGGAAGAATGAATGCACATAATCTGTATAAGGACAGGATACGCACCCTGGAGCTTCT
>CAZFIF010000037.1:0-17549 GCA_964519065.1 uncultured Rikenella sp. | reverse complement strand
TTCTCAGACAAAACGGGAGTTGCAATGAAAACGGTTTCGTACTGATTCAACATCTCTTTTTTTTGTTTTTAAATGGTGTTAATAAATCGGGATGCAAAAGTAAAACAATAAATCTTAAAAAAAAATAATCCCGCAACTATTTGCTTATATTTGTGACTGATAAACCAGACAGACTGCTGATACCCGCTATGGATAACTTCATTGTTTCTGCCCGGAAATACCGGCCTGCCACTTTTGACATGGTTGTGGGGCAGGATACCATAACCACCACTCTTAAGAACGCGATAAAGAATAACTTTCTTGCACAGGCCTATCTTTTTTGTGGCCCCAGGGGCGTGGGCAAGACCACCTGCGCACGGATCTTTGCCAAGACAATAAACTGCTCCACTCCCGGACCTGACGGCGAAGCCTGTGACCAGTGCGAATCATGCCGCTCATTCAACTCACAGGCATCATTCAACATTCATGAGCTCGATGCCGCATCAAACAACAGTGTCGATGATATCCGCAACCTGACCGACCAGGTGAGGATACCCCCGCAGGTGGGTAAATTCAGCGTATATATAATTGATGAGGTTCACATGCTCTCGGCACAGGCCTTCAACGCCTTCCTGAAGACGCTGGAGGAGCCTCCGGCACACGCCATCTTTATACTGGCAACGACCGAGAAACATAAGATAATTCCTACCATCCTTTCGCGGTGCCAGATATTCGATTTCAACCGGATAAGTGTTGACGATATCGTTCAGCGACTCACCTGGGTGGCCGGAAATGAGAAAGTGAACGCCGAACATGAAGCACTCCATGTCATAGCTACCAAGGCTGACGGTGCCATGCGGGATGCACTCTCCATCTTTGACCAGATCGTCAGCTTCAGCGGCAAAAACATCACATACAGTGATGTCATTGCCAACCTTAACGTGCTCGACTACGAGTACTACTTCAGGATCACGGCTGCGGCAATGGAGGGAGATGTGTCAGAAGCACTGCTCACCTTCAATGAGATACTTAACAAAGGCTTTGACGGCTATAACTTCATGGCAGGACTCAACAACCATATGCGTGACCTGCTGGTGAGCCATGATGAGGCTACCGTGAAACTGCTGGAGACCTCCCCCTCGATACGACAGCGCTACCGCGAACAGGCCGCAGGAGCGTCACTGACATTTATTTTCGAGGCTCTGGAGATAGGATCCCAGTGCATGCTTACCTTCCGCAGCAGCAAGAATCAGCGCCTCCATGTCGAACTCGCACTGATGCGCATGTGTAAACTGTCTAAAGAGCCGGAGCCTGAAGAACCAAAAAAAAAAGCTGATACCAAATCCGCCGGCGAGATAGCTGACACGGATCCACCGACAGCAGCAGCTTCAGCAGTAATTAAATCCTCACCTCCTGCGGCGGCAGTCACACCCCGGAAGGTGGAGCCACAGAGCTCTGATGATAAGAAAATTTCAATCAAGAACCTCATAACCGCCCCTTTATCCGGTGAGGGCGTCAGCGAACCGCTGCCGGAAACAGTCTCTTCTCCTGCGGCGGCCAGGGAGTTTACACCTGATGAACTGAAGGAGGCATGGAATACATTTGCTGCTGATATAAATGACGAGAGCCCAAGAGTATCAGTTACGCTGGCAGCCGTGACACCTGAACTCCATGAGGATAAGAGCGTGGTGCTCAAGCTTGACAACTCAGCCCTGAAGGAAACCTTCGACCATAACTTCAGGGCGAGGCTGGAAAACCACCTCCACATATCCCTGCAGAACAGTACCGTGAAACTCATCACTACCGTGGAGGCTACAGAGAGAGGAGAGATCCTCTATTCGCCCGATCAGAAGTTCAATCATTTGGCATCCAAAAACCCTGCCCTGAAAGAGCTGAAGAAGACTTTCAACCTTGATTACGAATAGCCACCATTGACCCGTGAGCGGAAAAACAGAGAAGAGGAGTGATGACCTTGCCGGTAATACCGGCCGTCAAACTGATACATCAGCCATGGCTTACGCCATCGCAGGAGGTATAGCACACGACCTGAATACTATACTCACGGCGATTTATGGCTATAGCGAGCTGGCACAGGAATCTGCCGGTGATGCTGCCGCTACGGAAAAATACCTTGAAAGGATCATCGGTGCCGCTGACAGGGCCAGGTCCCTGACAGCACAACTGATTGATCTCAGCAGGGGGGCACTGCAGCCCCCCCAGAGAGTAAATATTGGCGACATAATCACAGACGCCGTCAGATTCCTCAGACCCCTGGCAGGAAATAACATCACGGTTGCTGAAAAGATAGTCGCACAGGAGCTCTACGCCGATGCCGTGCCTGCACAACTCTTCCGGCTCTTCATTAACGTTGCGGATAACGCACTGAAGGCCATGAAGGAGAAGGGAGGCAGGCTTCTGATAACCCTTGAGGCTGTAAGTACTCACGACGGCAGGGATGGAGAAGTGGTTGATACCGCCCTGGTGAGCTTTGCCGATAACGGCAGGGGCATGGACCGGGAGACAACGGAAAGACTCTATGAACCCTTCTTCTCTACCGGTGACGGGAAGAGTGGAACAGGACTCGGTATGATGGTCGTCAGCGCTATAATTCGTGACCTGGGAGGAGCTGTCAGAATAAACAGCACACCAGGCACCGGTACCGTCGTTGATCTGCTGATCCCGTTATCCGGATTTGGCCCTGTTAACGAAAAGAGTTACCTTCGGAAAACGGATTAATGAATCTTTCCAACAGCTTCTGATATGGCAGGTGTACTGATTGTTGAGGATGATGCTGATCTGCGCGAGATGCTCAGAGATGCCCTGGAAAAACGTAAATTTACCGTCATTACCGCCGCCAATGGCAGAGAGGCAATAGCCCGTTTCCGACCTTCGATTATAGATATGGTGGTTACTGACCTGCTGATGCCCGAAGAAGACGGACTGATGGTGATCATGAAGATAAAAGAGCTGAAACCGTCGGTAAAAATGATAGCCATCAGCGGCGGGGGCAAAGCTGGCCCCGGAAGCTACCTTCTGATGGCCAGCACACTGGGAGCAGACCACGTCTTCTCCAAACCTTTCCTGCCCTCTGAACTGGTGCAAAAGGTGAGAGAGATACTTGGTTAAACATTATCCCTGGATGATTGTTGTTTGAATGATATGAAACAGGCAGAAGACGGAACTTACAGAAATATCTGACCGTATATTTTCATGCCGGTTCCATTTAGGAAATAATTATTATGGTACTTAAAACCACTTATCAAATCCATAAAACCAAGAAACATGTTGACAAAAAAAGTTGAAGATATCTGCAACAGGCAGATAGAAAGAGAAGGATACTCATCAAACCTTTACCTTGCCATGGCTTCATGGGCAGAGAACAAGGGAATGGCAGGCATTGCAGCATGGCTGTACCAGCAGTCTGACGAAGAGCGGATGCATATGCTCAAATTCATCAAATATGTTAATGAACGTGGCGGATGCGCCAGCATTCCGGCCTTCAAGCAGCCTCCGGTGAAATACAAGGGGGTAAAGGAGATGTTCGGAGAGGTGCTTAAGCATGAACAGTACATCACTGCCAGCATCAATGAGGTGCTTGCCACAGCCATAGCAGAAAACGATTATGCCACAACCAACTGGATACAGTGGTTCGTTGAGGAACAGCTTGAGGAAGAGAGCAGTGTGCAGCTCATAATCGACAAGCTTTCAATGGCAGGTGAAAATGGCCTCTATTTCCTCGACCGTGATATCATGAGCCTGAGGGGAGAGAATTAACGTCCTCTCTTGCGAAGCGCGACAAGGATTACAGCTTAAGGCTGCTGCGGATCGCAGCAGCCTTTTTTATTATCAGTGAACAGGTCAGTTTCAGTAAAAATTCCCGATTCCGGCCAGTCCTCTTATACAATTGCCACAAGCCCCGAACCGGAAAAAAATATTAATTTTGCGAAAGTTTTTAAAAACAACGTAAATGAGCTTTGTCAACAAGATACTGTCATTCTTTCTGGGTAATAAAGAGGTTCGTGATCTCAAGGAGATCAATCCTTTCGTGGCAAAGATCGACAAGGAAAGCGCTATCATAGCCTCACTTTCGAATGACGCCCTCCGCGAAAGAACAGTCCTTCTGAAACAGGAGATCATGGAATATATCGCAGAGGAGGAGAAGCAGGTCAGAGATATCAGGGCATCGGCAGAGAAGGAGGAGGATGTAAACCGGAAGGAAGAGCTCTACAACCAGATAGATAAGCTGGACAAGCTCATACTTGACAGAATAGAGGAGAAGCTGGATGAACTGCTGCCTGTTGCCTTTGCTATCGTCAAGGAGACAGCAAAAAGGTTCAAGGAGAATGAGGTGCTGGAGGTCACCGCCAGGGATTGGGACCGTGATCTTGCTGCAACCAGGCCCTCAATAACCGTCACGGGAGACAAGGCATACTGGAACAACCGCTGGATGGCCGGTGGTAATGAGATCCTCTGGGATATGGTCCATTATGATGTGCAGCTCATAGGCGGAGTGGCTCTCCATAAGGGCAAGATTGCCGAGATGGCTACCGGCGAGGGAAAGACTCTCGTTGCTACCCTGCCGGTATTCCTCAATGCACTGGCAGGCCGTGGCGTTCATATTGTCACGGTAAACGATTATCTCTCAAAACGCGACTCCGAATGGATGGGACCGCTATATGAGTTCCACGGACTTACGGTAGACTGCGTCGACAAGCATGAGCCTAACTCACCGGCACGGCGCAAAGCCTATAACTCGGACATTACCTTCGGGACCAACAACGAATTCGGTTTTGACTACCTGCGTGACAACATGGCCATCAACCCTGAAGACCTCGTGCAGAGAAAACACCATTACGCCATCGTTGACGAGGTTGACTCAGTGCTCATTGACGATGCCAGGACCCCTCTTATTATCTCCGGACCTACAGCCAAGAGCGACAACCTGCAGTTTGATGAGTTCAAGCATAAGGTCGAAAAACTGGTGAGTGCACAGAGAAAACTAGTCACACAGCTGCTGGCTGATGCCAAGAAACTGATCAATGAAGGCGACAATGAGAAGGGCGGACTGCTGCTGCTGAGAGCATACAAGGGACTGCCGAAAAACAGCGCGCTGATCAAATACCTCAGTGAAGAGGGGGTGAGAACACTGCTACAGAAGACGGAGAACTTCTACATGCAGAACAACTCCAAGGAGATGCCCAAAGTCACCGAAGAACTCTTTTTCGTTATTGATGAAAAGGCTAACTCCATTGAGCTAACGGAAAAGGGTCATGACCTGATATCTACATCGGTTGAAGACGCCAGCTTCTTCGTGCTGCCTGATGTAGGCTCCATGGTTGCGGAGATAGAGAAAACCGTTAAGGATGACATGGAGAGAATGCGGGCCAAGGATGAACTGCTGAAGGATTTCGCTGTCAAGTCGGAACGCGTCCACACCATGACCCAGCTGATGAAAGCATACACTCTCTTTGAGAAGGATGTCGAGTATGTCGTCATGGATAACAAGGTTAAGATCGTCGATGAACAGACCGGACGTATACTGGAGGGCAGAAGATATTCCGACGGACTTCACCAGGCCATTGAGGCTAAGGAGAATGTCAAGGTTGAAGCCTCTACCCAGACATATGCCACCATCACCCTCCAGAACTACTTCAGGATGTACCACAAGCTGGCAGGCATGACCGGCACGGCCATCACCGAGGCAGGAGAGTTCTGGAATATATATAAGCTTGACGTTGTGGTCATTCCTACCAATGTGGCGGTGATAAGAAATGACCATGAAGACCTGGTATACAAAACCAAACGTGAAAAATACAATGCCGTTATTGATGAGATAGTCAATCTGAACAAACAGGGAAGACCTGTGCTTGTGGGTACTACCTCCGTTGAGATCTCGGAGCTGCTCAGCCGTATGCTCAAAATGAAGGGACTGAAACATAACGTGCTCAATGCCAAACTTCACCAGCGAGAGGCAGAGATAGTCCTGGAGGCAGGAAAGACAGGTACAGTCACTATAGCTACCAACATGGCCGGCCGAGGTACTGACATCAAACTGACACCTGAAGTGAAGAAGGCAGGCGGACTGGCTATCATAGGTACCGAGCGGCACGAATCGCGCCGCGTCGACAGGCAGCTGAGAGGACGTGCCGGACGCCAGGGAGACCCGGGGTCATCACAGTTCTTCGTTTCACTCGAGGATGACCTGATGCGCCTGTTCGGTTCGGAAAGGATATCCGGAATCATGGACAGACTGGGACTGAAGGATGGGGAAATGATACAGCACCCGATGATTACCAAGTCCATTGAAAGAGCCCAGAAAAAGGTGGAGGAGAATAACTTCGGCATCAGAAAGAGACTGCTGGAATATGACGATGTCATGAACTCCCAGAGAGAGGTGATCTACAGCAAGAGACGGCACGCTCTCCTGGGTGAAAGACTCGGCGTGGATATTGCCAATATGATGTATGACGTCACCGAACAGATAGTCAACAACAGCAAGGATGGCTCCGACTTTGAAGAGTTCCAGTTCTCACTGATAAGATCACTGTCGGTAGACTCACCGGTGGAGAAGAGTGATTTCAACAAAAACAGCAATCAGGAGGTAACTGATGTCGTCTATGACAAGGTGCTCGATGCCTATCGCCGTAAGGGAGAGGTGATCGCTTCTACTGCACTCCCCATCCTCAAGGATGTATATGAAAGAATGTCAGCTACATATGAGAATGTAGTTGTACCTATCACTGACGGGGTCAGAACTTACAATGTTGTTACCAACCTGAAAGGTGCCGTAGAGACCGAAGGCAGGGAACTGCTTCGCTCATTTGAGAAGACCTCGGTGCTCGCTACCATTGATGAAGCATGGAAGGAACACCTCAGGGAGATGGATGACCTTAAACAGTCAGTGCAGAATGCTACCTACGAGCAGAAAGATCCCCTCCTGATATACAAGTTCGAATCGTTCGAGCTCTTTAAGACTATGATAAACAAGGTCAACCAGGATGTGGTAAGCCTGCTTATGAAAGGCACTATTCCCGTGGCCTCACCTGACAACGTGAGAGAGGCACAGCGCCGCAGACAGGCTGACATGAGCAGGCTGAAGACACAGAAAAGCGACTTTGACAGTTACGGCAGCGGTGGCGGTGATGCGCCCGAGAAGAGACAGCAGCAGATGGCCCCGGTGAGAGTCGACAAAAAGGTGGGAAGAAACGACCCTTGTCCCTGCGGCAGCGGCAAGAAGTACAAGCATTGCCATGGCAGGAATCTTGGCGATTCTGCCGGTGCCTAGTTATATCCAGAGTAAGATTGACTGTCAGGCTCTCGTCTCAGGAGTGCTGATCATTGCAAGGTAAAGCATCGCCTGCTCAATGAAAGAGGCTGTGCTGAATGGACCGGGTGTCCTGATCATAAAGTCGTAAGGCGATTTCTCAGGTGCCTTTGCCATGTCAGGACCAACCTTCATGGGCGATGATGAGAGGAAGACCGCAGCGGTAAGCGGAAAGAGCGAATTGGGATTGATATCAATGATCAGGTCGAATTCTGTGCTTATGAATTTCCTGGCATCCTCCGAGGTGGGTATGAACATCCAGTTAAGATCACCTCGCTTCAGAAACTTCATGTATGTGAGGCCTGTAAGCCTGTCAGGCACGGTTTTGCCCGGTATCCATGCCAGAACCTCAACGCTTTTACCGGCCTGTGTAAGCTGCCTGTTCAATGCAGCCAGGTGCTGAAAATCATTCTCTGATGAGGCATCCCAGAGTATGCCGACCCTCCTTACCTTCTCCAGGTCAAACACCTGCCTGATCCTCCTGAATGGTGATCTGCGCCTACGGATGATCTGCCTGCCGGCCTTCAGTCTGAGATTGCCTAGAATTTCCATTGTTTTGCAAACCTATATCTTTTTTGGCTTATACCGCATCAGGTCACTACTATTCTTCAATCATTTTTACGAACTCATCCTCACTGACCATGAGAACACCAAGGACTTTTGCCTTTGCCCGCTTTGAGGGCCCCATATCATTGCCGGCAATAACGAAAGAGGTGTTTCCTGACACTGAAGAGGAGATCTTGCCGCCGGCAGCCTCAACGGCCTCCTTTAGCTGCTCCCTGGTAAAGTTATTGAACGTGCCGCTTATCACTACTGTCTTGCCTTTCAGTGGCCCGCCGGATGCCTTCTCCTGTGCTGCACCGCCGAAAGTCATCCCTGCGGCTTTCAGCCGTCTGACTGTCTCAATGTTCTCTGCGTCGGCAAAATACTCCCTGACACTGACACTGATGCGAGGCCCTATCTCAGGCAGCGCAGTCAGTTCCTCATCTGTTGCCTTCATCAGCAAATCAATATCAGGGAAACCGGCAGCGAGAGTCCGGGCGACTGTCTCACCCACATGCCTGATACCCAGAGCAAAGAGTTTCCTGTGCCAGGGTGCGGTGAGCGAGGTGTTAAGCTCCGAGAGTATGTTGGAGGCTGACTTATCACCCATCCTCTCAAGCGAGGCCAGCTGCTCATGCTTCAGGTCATACAGGTCTGCCATGTTGCGCACCAGCCCGCTCCTGTAAAGGAGCTCCACAGTCTCTTCCCCCAGCCCTTCAATATCCATTGCCTTGCGTGATACAAAGTGAATGATGCGCCCTGTGATCTGGGGCGGACAGTGCAGATAGTTGGGACAATAGTGATTTGCCTCACCTGCATTGCGCACCAGGGGCGTACCACATTCGGGACATACCTGCGGGAATGTCACAGCCCCGGCACCGGCCAGGCGGCTCCTGGTATCCGCTGCTATAATCTTGGGAATAATCTCACCACCCTTCTCCACCGTCACGGTATCGCCGTAATGGAGGCCCAGCAACCCGATCTGATCGCTGTTGTGGAGTGAGGCACGCTTTACCGTGGTGCCTGCCAGCAGCACAGGCTCCAGATTGGCAACAGGAGTGACATTACCCGTCCTGCCTACCTGAAAGTCGACTGACAAGAGCCTTGTGACAGCCTGCTCAGCAGCATACTTATATGCTATAGCCCATCGCGGCGATTTGGCGGTGGCACCCAGTATTCGCTGGGCCTCCAGCGAGTTGACCTTTATGACCACACCGTCAGTGTCGTAGGGCAGATTCTTCCGTTCATCCTCCCAGTGCCTGAGGAAGCCCGTCACCTCCTCCATGCCGTGGCACAGCTGTATGATGTCAGGAGTGCGGAAACCCCATGAACGGGCTGCCATTATGTTGTCAAAGTGGTTGTCCGCAGGAAGCGCATTGCCCAGCAGATAGTAGAGAAAACATTCAAGGGGACGTGAGGCTACTATCCGGGGATCGAGCAGCTTGAGAGTGCCAGCGGCGGCATTGCGGGGATTGGCAAAGAGTGGCTCGCCAAGAGCCAGCCGCGCAGCATTCATCTCCTTAAAACCCTTACGCGGTATATAGATCTCACCCCTGACGGCAAAGGAGTCAGGAATACCCTTTGCTGAGACCCTGACCGGTATGCTCCTGATAGTCCTGACATTGACGGTGACATCATCACCCACCGTGCCGTCACCCCTGGTGACTGCCCGTGCCAGCAGGCCGTTCTCGTAGGTGATACTGATAGATACACCGTCATACTTTAACTCACACACATACTGAGGTTCATATCCCAGCGCGCGGCTCACCCGATTCCCGAATTCCGTTACCTCCTCAATATTGTATGTGTTTCCCAGTGAAAGCATGGGCCACGTATGCTCTGCCGGAAGGAACTCCGCGGTGAGATCACTGCCAACCCTCATCGTGGGTGAATCCCGGGTCACCAGCTCAGGAAACTTCTTCTCCAGTGCATGTAACTCGCTAAGCAGTACGTCAAATTCAAAATCGGTGATAACAGGTTGATTAAGAACATAATACCTGTGGTTATGTTCATCTATTGTTTTTCTGAGCTCCTCGGCTCTTCTCCTTGCATCGGCAAGCTTCATAGTTGGCATGCTACGGTAAATAATAATCTGTCAGCTCCATACGCCCGGAATAACGGCTCCGCAACCGCACCTGCCGTTTCTGATCTCATCAGTGATTATCCTGAAGCCACTCCTGTCAATCAACTTCTTACCGCAGGAGGGACAGAAGGTGTCATCATGACCTGAGCCCGGCACATTGCCCATGTAGACGTACTTAATTCCTTCTTCGCGGGCAATCTTAACTGCTGTCTCAAGTATTGCAAGCGGGGTGGGAGGCAGGTGCTCGAGCTTGTACTGTGGATGAAAACGGCTGAAATGCAGTGGAGTGTCACCAAAACCGTTGCCGGACAGCCACCTGCACATTGACCTTATCTCATCAGGCTTGTCGGTCCAGCCCGGAACAATAAGGTTCGTGATCTCAAGCCATACCCCCTCATCACGGTATACCCTGAGGGCATCAAGGACTGGCTGGAGCCTGCCCCCGGTAAGCTTCAGATAGGTGCTGTCACTGAACGACTTCAGGTCGATGTTGGCGCCGTCGATATATCTGCACAGATCCCTGAGAGGCTCCTTGTTGATATAACCGTTTGATACCATTATGTTCCTGAGACCTTTTTCGCGTGCCACCCTGGAGGTCTCATATACATACTCATAGAATGTCACCGGTTCGGAATATGTGTATGCTATACTTTTGGAACCCGCGGCATGGGCCCGTGCAACTACATCATCCGGCGGCATGTCGTAGTTCTTTGTCTTGTCAGGTGAAGTTTGCGATATGGTCCAGTTCTGACAATTCAGGCAGGCAAAGTTACATCCGGCAGTAGCTATGGAAAAGACAGAGGTGCCCGGTAGAAAGTGGTATAGCGGCTTCTTCTCCATTGGATCGATATTTGCCGCACAGGGATTCCCGAAAGCCATGGTGTACAGCTTTGACCTCCTTGCCACCCTGTTGTGGCAATCGCTCACCTCGCCATCCTTAAGAGTACACTCATTGGGGCATATCATGCATACGACCCCGCGTGCACTCTGCTGCTGGTGCATGGCCAGCCTCTCATGTGAAGAGGGAACGTTGGCCCCCACCGGAATGGGAGCTATCAGACCTGCAGCAACGGCGAGTGAACCCCTTCGCGCAAAGTCCCTCCTCGTTATCTTCTTTCCTGTTGCGGTTGCTGACATCAGCGTATCAGTTACGGATCATAAAACTAATGCTTAATCACCACTGATGCAACAGTACCGGACACTAAAATGAGAGCCGCGAGGACGAAAGATGCACCGGCAACACCGGCAAGAGGTACTATAAGTGTGGCCACAGTGAGATAACCCAAGGCAGCACCGGCAAGGTCTGAAGCATAAACAGAACCCGTCGTCCCGCCTGCCACTGTTGAGGTGAGAATACGGTAAACCGCACCCGTAACGAAACCTGCTGCCGGTAGAGAAAGAGAGATCACGATTATGACCGTCCGCGGCGGGGCCGTAACAAGCGCGGGACCCAGAAGACCGGTAACAAGGTAGAGAGCCGCCAGGATCAAAGTGCAGACTGAGAGTCTGGTAAGGGACAGAAGGTGCCCCAGGGCCGCACCAGCGGCCAGTCCAGCCATAAGTAAAGTCAGTATTATCGCTGATAGTATGTAGATGTTGCCTGCGGTGATCTGCAGGATGAATATCATTATCATGCCAAATCCTGCCAGAGCAGCTGACGAGGTGAACATCATGAGACCTCCCCGGCGCGTAAAAAGGAAGGGAATCAGAAGCGCAATCACCAGTAATATTATCATCTCTCCGCTGTTGCCCATACGTTCCAGCGAAAGAATATTCGCAAAGAGCGATGAAACAGGCCTCAGTGTGCTGTTTATCCCCGCTTCCCTGTCAACCTGCAGGATTATCTGTTCACCTCTTCTCCTGATCTCCCCGTCATCAAGATAGTCGCTGTTTACGTAACTGTTTTCCAGTGACCGGCTTTCATACAGATGTGAAATCGCCGTGGTGACGGGCCGGTCAGAGGCTACGGCGTACAAAGCCGAACCTGGTATCAAAGCTATGTGGTTAAATGCCTCGTCAAGGGCATTGTAGAGAGGGGAGAAGCTCTTCCGGTAACTCTCCGGAGAGTAATTGTAGTATGGCATGGGGGTAGAGAGGAAGATACCCTCATCTGAGAGATGCTCCTTCACCAGTTGGAAATACTCCACAGTGTAAAACCTGGTGACCGCAAGGGTGGAGGGTGGCGGTATCAGCTGCAGCACGGCATCGTATTCCTCTTCACTCTCTCTCATCTCTGTTATCGGGTCATTCCTGACCACTGTCACCCTCATGCCTCCTGCAACTGTGTCACGGACGTTTTCGGCAGCAATAACACCCGGATCATGTTCAAGGTAAACCAGCTCCGCGATATTATACTTTACAAGCTCTGGCAGATGCTTCCGGAGACCTCCGGCGATGAGCATGACCTTCCTGTAGCTTTCCCTCTGAAGAAGTGCATAGTGAATGTTCTCCTCCCTGCTGATAACGTCGCTGCTGAAAAAGAGGGGCCTGTGATCGTAGAAGACGATTTGCTCCCCACCGTAATTGGCAGTGGTAATGTTACCAAACGGCGTATCAGTGCTCTTCACAGTTGTGACATCACGCAGGAGTAGACCTCTTGCAGCCAGATCAGGCTTTGCTGTTATTACCAGGAGAGCCAGTGGTATCAGCAAGATCATAGCTGTTCTTGCTGCGCGGACGCGATATCCTAGCAGGGTCACGGAAATAACAGCGGCGAGAAGCAGTATCAGAAGATAAAGCTCGTAATTGGGTATGCGCAGGGTCACTGTCATGGCAGTAACCACCCCGGCTGCCACAGACCCCGCAGTCTCAACACCGAAGCTGTTGCCGGGGACCAGCCCTGAAGCAGCATTCCTGATGACTGAGAGCCTGATGAATACCAGTGATGCGATGAATGTCACAGGGGCAACACTCACAGCAAGTATGGCTGCTATCTGCAGCAGCGTGGCTGTCTCACCGCGGTTGAGAAGAAGAACGTTCATCATTATGAAGGCGACAGGGGCCAGCGCCGTGGCAGCCAGCAGTGTCCATATCATCCTTCTCATATGCACTATCTGCGACCTGTTGCCTGCCATGGCACCGGCAGCTGCAAAAATCAACCATACCCACAGGAACATTGCAGCCGAAACCTCTGTTCCGCCACCAAGGATCACCGCCTCGCGCATCATGATAAACTGCGACGATGA
Source organism: uncultured Rikenella sp. (assembly GCA_964519065.1). GTDB lineage: Bacteria > Bacteroidota > Bacteroidia > Bacteroidales > VadinHA17 > SR-FBR-E99. The sequence continues at coordinate 4,435 of CAZFIF010000037.1, read as the reverse complement.
GCTTACGAAACCGGTAAGGAGGAGAAGCATTGATGAGCGCTCAACCTTTGCCGGGACCGGGGGAGTGTCACCGGCAGAGACAACCTCGCTGCGACTGCCCCTGCCAAAATAGTAACTGAGATTACGTACAAGGTGGATGATGGCTACAAAGGTCATCGAAATGCCGGCTTCGACATGCCAGTTCAATAACTGGTCATAGAACGGAAGATCCCATTTGTAATTTATCTTCAGGGCCATAAAGAGGCCGAAAAGCCCTGTCACCGTAAAAACTGCAAGCAGCACCCAGTTCCAGAAGCGACGATGTGATTGCCTGGTGATGAACCCCGTGGAAGAGAGGTAAAGTGTGTAGAGATAGAATACCAGGACTGTTAGTCCTATGGGAATGACATGATATGTCATCTGTGATTCTTTTCACCGAAGACGTAGGCCTCGTAGACAAAAATCTCACAGTTTTTGTCTTTCCAGCCGTCCCAACCGATACCTGCCTTGTCACGAGCACAGTATCCCAGGAATTGCTCTGCATTCCATCCTCTTTCTGAGGCAACCTGGGGAAGGAGGGTACCTGACCTCATGCCGTTCTTCAGATAAATGCCGTGGGTGCCGATCTTTATCTCGTCCGCCCCCCTGACTCTTTTCATTGGTCCAAGTACCGATATCTCAATCTCTGTCAGCGGATACTCAGCAGCTGTCAGCGGCGGGAACCTGGGGTCCCCGAAGGCTGCCTCCACAGCCATCTGACCTATGACCTTCCAGAGAGGCTCGGATGATGTGAATCGGCCAATGCAGCCTCTCAGTTCACCCCTCTTCGTTATTGTAACGAAAGCGCCCAGCGGCTCCCTGAGTCGCGGAGTGATCTCTGCGGCGGGTGCGGGTTCAGGAGTACGGCCTTCCAGCCTCGCAGTGATGGCATCGCGGGCAATGGCCAGCAATGTACCTTTCTCTTGTGGTGTGAGAATGAACTTCTCCCCGGACTGTGATGGTTTTGCTGCCGTGACACTCTTCTCCACCACCACAATAGCATTGTAGCCTACAACCTCATCCTTGCTGCCGTGTGGCGAGTCACCCGAGTTGGTGTAACCGGCATTGCGGTAGGTGAGCCCTGCCTGCCCTTCGGTCATGTAGAGAAGCACGAGACCTGCCGGCCATCCGCACATGGCCGTGGCCAGGTTACCGGTGCCCGACGACTCGACGGACCTTATCGTCTTCAGGAAAGTGTCAGGGTCACCTTTGATGATTGCATCGCCGGTGAGCCTGTCAACCCTGCGGGCATCATCATAGGAGGGATAGTGAGAAAAATCACTGCTGATGACAAAAAGGTTGCGCTCATTGAACCATGGCTGCAACCCCCTGGCCACAGCCTTGAGAACAGTGGTGTTGCGAGTGCCGATAAGTATTGGCACTACCGGAGGCTGATGTTCAAAATGATACTGTATGAAGGGGAGCTCCACCTCCAGCGAGTGCTCCGGACCGTGGGCAGCATCATGCTCAATGAACCACTTGTTGGTGGCCCTGAGCTTCTCTCCGGCATCACGGTTAACCTTCACCTTTCCCAGGGGAGTGACCATGTCACCGGAGGTAAATACCGCTGCACCTTCAAAAGCATATCTGTGACTTACGCCTATAAGAAAAATATTATCATAGAGAGCCCCGGAAGGTACGGCAGCAAATCCTGCAGCAGCCGTGCGGCCTGAAAAAACATATCCTGCATGAGGCACAATCAGTGCCCTGACCCTTACCCCCGGCTGCGGTGCACCGGCCTCTGCAAAACAGGCTGCAAGCTCATTTCTGAGCGCACCCACTGAGGCAGGATAAAAGCTGCCGGAAACGGCAGGCTGCCTGTCATGCCCCTGTCCGAATATTTTCATAGGCGATAGTATTAACGCAAACAGAATTATACCAACAGTTTTCATGAAACAGCTGTTACAACTTGTAAAGTTAAACCAAAAACCGCTAAAAAACGAGTGAGGGACGATCAGATAAGAACGATATTCTCCTTCAGGGTGTTACCGTCATCATCGATCCCGTAAAGCCTGATGCCAACACTGCAGGTGGCATCAGCAGTGACATCCAGGAACGGAGAGAGAGATTCCCTTACATCTTCCTCACCCATCGAGTCATACTCCTCAATGTCAAAATATAGATGAATAAAAAGTATGTGATCGTTCTTCTTGATCTTCGTAAGGGCCTTCAGTATCTTGCCCATCCAGATTACTGAAGAGGTGTTGAAGTAATCAACGTTGAATTTCAGGTTTGTGCTCTCTGCAGGATTCTTTGCATATTCAACCGCCCACTTGTACAATGGCTCAAAGAAACCTGAGGCATTCTCAGGTAACGATTTGCCAGTAAATGAAAGATTTCCGGTGCCCGCAACAAAACTGACCTGCGGTGTTTTTGAGCCAGCCTCTACCTTAATATCCTTAAGTTTTACCATAATACTTTAGTCGTTTCCTTCCCAGTCACGCTTAATTGCCCCAATAGAACATGATAAAGGTAACCCGTTTTTTTAGAAGGTAATTCCGTATTCGTCAAAAAATAATAACCAGTTATCAACTTTTTTAAACAATTTGTCCCACTGTTGTCTCATTCTTTCAGGCAGTTCGTTCAACAGGAAATATTATCTTTGCAGCCATAATTCAACGAGAATGGAAAACCTGCTCAGGAAGGGCGTGCGCGAGGCTGTCAGAGAGATATGGGGAACCGATGTAAACGATGACCTTCTGCAGATACAGAAGACAAGAAGGGAATTTGCCGGTGACCTTACTCTGGTAGTTTTTCCTCTTGCCCGGGTCTCTCACAGTTCACCTGAAAACAGTGCTGATGCCATAGGCAGATGGCTCGCTGCAAATGTCAGTGCCGTAAGTGATTATAATGTAATCAAGGGTTTCCTGAATGTGACCATAGCCCCTGCGGAATGGGCAAAACGGCTGGAGAAGTTATCTGCTACTGAAAATTACGGTTTTCTGGAAGCGGGAGCCACAAGCCCCATGATCGTGATCGAATACTCCTCACCAAACACCAACAAACCCCTGCACCTCGGACATATCAGGAATAACCTCCTTGGCTTCTCTCTCTCAAGAATCTGCCGTGCTGCAGGCAACAGGGTGATCAGAACCAACATTGTAAACGACCGCGGAATCCACATCTGCAAGTCGATGCTGGCATGGCAGATGTACGGTAACGGTGAGACACCCGAATCAACCGGCAAAAAGGGAGACCACCTTGTTGGCGATTACTATGTACTGTTTGAACAGAAACTACGTGGACAGGCAGAACAACTCGTCGCCGACGGCATGACACCCGACGAGGCAAGGGAAAATGCCCCTTTGATGAAGGAGGCAAGACAGCTTCTCCTCAAATGGGAGGCAGGCGACACCGATACCGTGGAACTGTGGAGACAGATGAATTCCTGGGTCTATGAGGGATTTGATATTACCTATAAAGCCCTGGGCGTGGAGTTCGATAAAATATATTACGAGTCAGATACCTATAAGATAGGCAAAAAACTGGTAACCAAGTCATTAGAAAAAGGAGACCTGGTCAGGAAGGATGATGGCTCTGTCTGGATAGACCTTACCGCCGACAACCTTGACCAGAAGCTGCTGCTGCGCTCCGACGGCACTGCCGTCTACATGACACAGGACCTGGGAACAGCTGTGATACGGTACTCTGATTATCATTTTGACAGGCATATATACGTTGTGGGCAATGAACAAAACTACCACTTTCAGGTACTTGCACTGACCCTGTTGCGGATGGGATACCTGTGGGCAGAGGGACTGCATCACTTCTCCTATGGCATGGTTGAACTGCCAGAAGGCAAAATGAAATCGAGAGAAGGAAAAGTGGTTGATGCCGATGACCTGATAGAGGAGATGACCGCCACTGCTACTGAAATGTCAAGAGAACTGGGCAAACTGGAAGATTACAGCGAGAGCGAAAGAGAGAATATCTGCAGACAGATAGGATTGGGTGCACTAAAATACTTTATCCTTAAGGTTGACCCTAAAAAGAATATGACCTTTAACCCGGCGGAGTCAATCGACTTCAACGGAAATACCGGCCCATTTATCCAGTATACCTACGCCCGCATCAGGTCAGTGCTGAAAAAGGCGGAGGAGACAGACGCCGGAGAGGGTGAGAGAGACTGCAGTGATGTAATTCCCAACCTTAAGGAGATCAGTGTCATTAAACTGCTGAACGACTTCCCCTCGCTGATAGTTGAGGCAGCGGAAGAGCTCAGTCCGGCACTGATAGCCAATTATTGCTACGAGCTGGCAAGAGAGTTCAACCAGTTCTATCATGATTATTCAATCCTCGGTGAGGAGGATAAAAGGATACGCGACTTCAGACTGAAACTCACCGCAGTGACAGGCAGAGTGATTGAAAAAGGACTCTGGCTCCTGGGTATTGAAGCGCCGGAAAGAATGTGACAGTG
>CAZFIF010000036.1:0-17729 GCA_964519065.1 uncultured Rikenella sp. | reverse complement strand
CCCGGGCAGAGTCTCAGAAAGAGATGCCGGATAACTTCCGAGGCAGGGTCTCAGAAAGAGATGTCAAGCAGGTCCTGTAATTTCTTCCCGGGTGTAAATATCCGGTAGGCCGCAGGCCACACCTTCATCAGGTAGCTATCCTGCCTGTCTCGGATTACTAATGCCAGCTCATCCTCCACATCGCTGTTGGCAGCGTCGCGGTATTTATATCCGAGGATCGCGAGTATCTGGTCCAGATCATTGTATTTGCCGAGGTTGCGGGTCATGGTGTCAAGTCTCTTCTCCAGGGCTTTCACCGCAGGGGGATTCAGGTGGCGGAAAAAGTCGAGCTGGTACATCAGCGTCTTCGACTTCTTCCGGAACTCATGCAGCAGGCGTGGTTTGGGATTGTTACGGCAATCGAGGTATGCTCTTGCCGAAGCAAGGTAGCTCTGCCCGAGCTCGCCCAGCAACAGCCTGAAATCGGGTTCATTGAGGCTCAGGAACCTGATCCTGTACCTCGACTTTGTCAACTGCTCCGTCACCTGGCTGACTGTTTTAGCCTGCACACCAGCCTGCTCCCATGTGGCATAAGGCTTGCGCAGCAGGTTCTGCACAGTCTCATTGTCCCACAGCTTGGTGAAAAGCTCAGGATGATCCTTCCTCAGCGCCTTGATGGTCTTGCGCAGCACATTGCTTTCACGCCATGAAGAGAGGATGCGGCCCGTCTCCCTCCCGGCGAGGTATTCCCTGCGATAGACCGACTCGTCGAGCAGAGGCTTCACCAGTCGTACCGCAGCACGCTGCCTTTTCATCATTACCCGGATGTCATGAATGGCGTTGCCGTCAGGGAGGGGCTTCTGAGAGAGCAAAATCAGCGACCCGTTGATGCATTCGAGCATCGACGCCTTGATTTCCGCCCTGTTTCCCTTTTCCTTTGAAGCCATGTGCAGTCTGCTGACAGATGATAAAGTTACATAATTGTAACGATTTCCTGTTCCTGACATCGCTGATACATTGTATATTTAAACCATTGCAGGTGGTTTTGCCAGCAGTTTTCTGCAGTTATTTTTCATACATTTACATTGGTTAACCACAGGCAATCAGACAAAATAATGGGCAAGAATAACAAAGTAAAACGTATAGGCATTCTGACGGCAGGCGGTGACTGTCCGGGCATCAATGCCGCCATCAGGGGTGTCGGCAAAACAGCCATAGTGAAGTACGGCATGAAGGTCATCGGCATCAGTGATGGCTACGCCGGGCTGATAAACAAGGAGTACCGCGAGCTTACAGAGAGCGATCTCTCCGGCATCCTTACCCTTGGGGGAACCATCCTTGGCACTTCCCGCGAAAAACCTTTCAAGGGAAGCGGCAAGAAGAAAGACGAGACGCGCAAACCTCTGCTCATAAAAGAGCATTATGAGCAGATGGGGCTCGACTGCCTGGTATGCATCGGGGGCAACGGCACTATGAAGACTGCACATATGCTCTCGGAGGAGGGACTGAACGTGGTGGGTATCCCAAAGACGATAGACAATGACATCTGGGGTACCGATATCACCTTCGGGTTTGATTCGGCAGTCAACATTGCCACTGAAGCCATCGACAGGCTGCATTCGACAGCCAACTCGCACAAGAGAATCATGGTTATTGAGATCATGGGCCACAACGCCGGATGGCTGGCCCTCTATTCAGGCATGGCGGGAGGTGGCGACGTCATACTGATACCCGAGATACCTCATGATGAGAAGGTGGTAATGGACTATCTCAGGAAGAGAGCCGACAACAATAAGCCCTATACAATTGTTGTTGTGGCAGAAGGCATAAAGGTGCCAGAGGGTGAAGACTCTGCCGGCAGGTACCTGGCAAAAAGAATACAGGAAGAGACAGGCCTGGAGACCAGGGAAACGGTGCTCGGTTATATACAGAGAGGCGGTACACCTTCACCCATGGACAGGGTGCTGGCCTCCAGGTTCGGCGCCGCCGGTGCCACCCTCATTGCAAAGGAGGAGTACGGCAGGATGGTTGCACACCGTGACGGGCAGATCACCTCCGTCAAACTGTCAGAGGTGGCCGGAAAGACGAAGCTGGTCAAACCTGATGACCCTATGGTCAAACAGGCCAGGGAGATGGGCACCAGCTTCGGAGTATGATTATCAAAATCATTTTAGTAAGAGTGACACAGTCAATGATATGGCAGGAAAGAGAAAACTCATTTTAATACGGCACAGCAAGGCCGAGGATCAGCTTCCCGGTATATCCGATTTTGAACGGTCGCTGACAGCAAAGGGCAAAAATAACTCAAAGCTCATGGCAAAGCTGCTGCTTTCCCGGGGGGAAGATCCGGGCAGGGTGGTCAGCAGCCCTGCCTTCAGGGCACTGGAGACAGCACTGATCTTCTGCAGGGAATACGGTATCAGTCCTGATGAGATTAAACTGAATCCCAGACTCTACCTCAGCCTGGAGGAGGAGGAGTTCCTCTCTTTCATAAGAGCTCTGAACGATGATGATCACACCGTCACTCTCTTCGGTCACAACCCCATGCTGACGGAGATGGCAGCCTGGTTTGCCTCTGACGAGCCGGATGCCCTGTCCAAGACAGGCATCTACTGCCTCTCGTTCGACGCTGCAAGCTGGTCGGAGGTTGAGCCCGAAAGCGGCACCACAGAGTATTATCTCACACTGAAAGACCTGGTATGAGCACAGACTATATCCCCAAGGAGATAAGCTGGCTATCCTTCAACGAGAGAGTGCTGCAGGAGGCAGAGAACAGAGATGTGCCTCTGCTTGAGAGATTTAACTTTCTGGGGATCTATTCCAATAATCTTGATGAGTATTTCAGGGTCAGGGTGGCAACACTGAAACGGCTCTCACTGTTCGGAGGCAAGTCAAAGAGTATACTTGGTTACAGTCCCAAAGCCACCCTCAGGAGAGTACAGGAGATCGTTCTCGAGCAGAACCTGAGGTTTGAGAAGACCTATTCCGACCTGAAGAAGGAGCTGAAAAAACACAACATCCACTTCGTCAATGAACAGCAGCTCGACGAGGAGCAATGTGCGTTTGTGAAGAGTTTTTTTCGCAAGGAGGTAAGGCACAGGCTGATGCCGCTGATACTCAGCAAGGATAGCGGGCTGCCTGACCTCACTGATGATGCCGTTTTCTTTGCCATACTGCTCACCGACACCAGCAGCGGCAAACAGAGGTACGCACTGCTGGAGATACCCCCGTCGGATATACTGCCGAGGTTCATCCAGCTGCCGGATAAGAACGGCAACAGGTATGTTATCTTCCTTGATGATGTCATCAGGTCTGAGCTCAGGGACATATTTTATATCCTCCCCTTCGACGAGCTCTCGGCATACACTTTCAAGCTAACCAAGGATGCTGAACTTGACATTGCGGATGACATCTCGGAGAGCTATATCGACAAGCTGTCAAAGAGCCTTCAGCAGCGCAAAAAAGGCTCCACCGTAAGGTTTGTGTATGACCGTAGCATGCCGGCCGACCTCCTGAAGATACTGAAGAAGAAGCTGAACCTGGGCACTGATGATGTGGTCATACCCGGCGACAGGTACCACAACTTCAAGGATTTCATGAAGTTCATCGACATCCCGGGTGACGGGTTGCTTTATAAAAAACTACCCCCCGTGAGGCACCGTGACATCCATTACGGCAAGAGTATACTCTCCGTCATCAGGAAGAAGGATGTTATGCTCTTCTTTCCCTATAACCCTTTTAATCACTTTATTGACCTTCTGCGGGAAGCCTCGATTGACCCCTATGTCACCTCCATACAGGTGACCCTCTACCGTCTCGCCAGGAACTCAAGTGTCATCAACGCCCGGATGAATGCAGCCAGGAACGGCAAGCATGTCACCACTGTGGTGGAGCTTCAGGCACGGTTCGACGAGGAGGCTAACATCCTGTGGGGGAACAAGTTGCTGGATGAAGGTGTAAAGGTGATTTACGGTGTGCCCGGACTGAAGGTTCATTCTAAGCTCTGTCTCATCACCCGGGTAAAGAATGATGTCATTCAGAGGTATGCCGCCGTTGGTACAGGCAATTTCAACGAGCAGACTGCCAGGGTCTATACCGACCATCTCCTGCTGACTTCAAACAAGAAGATCACCAATGAGGTAGTGAAGGCCTTCAACTTCTTTGTTGCCAATTACCGGAAGGACAAGTTTTACCATCTGCTGGTTTCGCCCTTCGGTCTTCGCAACAAGCTGGTGATGCTGATTGAGAATGAGATCAAGAACGCAAAGGCGGGAATGGAGGCCTATATCAACATCAAGATCAACAATCTCACCGATGAGGAAATTATCGGCAAGCTGTACAAGGCCAGCAATGCAGGGGTTAAGATAAGGCTGATAGTCAGGGGGATGCTATCGCTGGTACCGGGGTTGAAGGGTGTGAGTGAGAATATTACAGCGAGAGGCATTGTTGACCGCTTCCTTGAGCATTCGAGGTTCATGATCTTCTGCAACGGGGGTAATGAGCTGGTATACATCACCTCGGCAGATTTGATGCCGAGGAACCTCGACCGCCGGATCGAGGTCTCCTGTCCTGTATTCGATGAGGCTATCAGGAAAGAGATTACCGATGTCTTCGAGATACAGTGGAATGACAATGTCAAGGCGAGGGTCTATGACGGTAAGCAGTCGAACAGGCTTGTTGCTCCCGGAGACAAACCCTGCCGTTCACAGACAGAGGTCCATAATTACATTACGGAAATCAACGGGAAGCCTCAGGAGGCCACACGGGGATAAAGGATGGTGCTCTCCGCTGTTTCGTACCCGCCTCGAAGGCATAGGCTATCTCAATCAGCAGCGGCTCACTCCACGCCCTGCCGAAGAAGGATATACCCACCGGCAGTCCGTCGATGAATCCCATTGGCACTGTTATGTTCGGATAGCCGGCCATGGCTGCCGGCGATGAGCTGCTGACATGAAACGAGTCACCGTTTATGAGGTCGGTCTTCCATGCAGGTGCGCCGGTGGGAGCGATAAAGGCATCTAGGTTATGCTCCTTCATTACACGGTCAATGCCCTCATCCCTGACAAGGCGGTTCATTTTTGCCAGGATTTCCTGAAATTCCGGTGAGTTAATGTCCCCTTTCTTCTGTGCTTCAATCACCAGCTCCTGGTCATAGTAACGCATCTCGATGCTGTCGGCACTGTTGAATGCTATAAGCTCTTCCACACTCTTTACCGGGGCCTCTGCGCCCAGTGAGGCGAAGTATTTGTTCAGCCCGTCCTTATATTCCCACAGCAGCACCTGGAAAGAGAGTGACCCGGCTTCGCGGCTGTAAATATTGTCAATCTCAACAACCTCTGCACCCTGGCTTACCAGGAAGTCAACACTCTTCTGCATCAGCGTGTCAACCTTGAAGTGCTGTCCCCTGGCAGAGGTATACCATCCCAATCGCTTGCCCTTCAGACCCTCCTCCTTCAGGAAGGGAGTGTAGTCGGTCAGGGCCTTGCCGTCCGAGGCAGCAGTTCTGCTGTCATTGGGATCAATGCCGGTAAGGACTCCCAGGGCTATGGCGGCGTCAGTCACCGTGCGTGCCATGGGGCCCGGGGTGTCCTGCGTAAATGAGATGGGCACTATGCCGCTGCGGCTAAGGAGCCCCACGGTAGGTTTGATGCCCACGATGCCATTGGCTGTTGAGGGGCATACTATCGAGCCGTTGGTCTCGGTGCCGATGGCAATCATGGTCAGGTTGGCGGAGACGGCCACTCCCGATCCGGAGCTTGAGCCGCACGGGTTGCGGTCAAGGATATAGGGGTTCTTCGTCTGACCGCCAACACCGCTCCAGCCGCTCGACGAGAGGTTACCGCGGAAGTTGGCCCACTCGCTCAGGTTGGCCTTGCCCAGGATGACGGCACCGGCCTCGCGCAGCTTCATCGCGATATAGCTGTCCTGCAGCGGATGAGAGCCGCTCAACGCGCGTGAGCCTGCCGTAGTCTCCATCTGGTCATGGGTGTCAATATTGTCTTTCAGCAGCACCGGCACACCGTGCATGGGACCGCGTTTCTTTCCATCCTTCAGTTCTGCATCAAGCTGCGCTGCGATGGCCAGTGCATCAGGATTGGTCTGAATGACGGCATTGAGCATCGGACCGTTGTCGTCGATGGCCTCGATGCGGTCGAGATAAGCCTGCACCACATCGGTGACGGTAAAGTCGCCGTTATCATAGCCCTGCTGAAGCTCTGTTATGGTGTATTCTTCAAAACGGAAAGTATCAGCTGAGGAAGTTTTCTTGCCGCTTTCCGTTCCGCAGGAGTTAGCAGACAACAAGATAATGGCACATATAACTACGAGTGGAGATTTGTTCATGATCGTTTGCTTTGACCTGTATTGTATTATTTGTGAATATTTTTCATGTGGCCTGCTGATACTGCAATTACTAAAATTCTGCCATCCTTCATCCTGACAGAATTATTCTGAAAATGATGATACATGCAAAGATACTCCAGTTGAAGTTAATATCAAAAGGAGGTTCAGGAGGTGTAGTACAAGAACACTATCAACTTTCCATTTTGAAATTCTAGACTGATCTCCCGGTCTGCTGCTTCATTCAACGTACCCCGCCACCAGCTGCAAAGAGTCAGGTTATTGAGCGGGTATTTCAGTCCGGTGGAGGTTACTTTCAACAAGGGGTCAATGCTGAAGAGAGATACCTGCTGGCCGGGCCGGGAGGCTATAGTGACACTGCGGTCATATACTCTGAAGCTGCCGGTATCTGTAAGCATTACCGCATCTATCTTCTCGAAGTAATCGACGAGGAGAGATATGTTGCCAAGTGTGTGATCCTCGCGGATGCCGGTGGCGCCAAGGATGGCAACCTCGCGGATGCCGTTGCCGACACACCAGTTGACTGCCTTGGTCAGGTCATTGGTCTCCTGGTCGGAGTCCTGCACCACGATCTTCTCATATCTCTCCCTGAGTGCAGGCGACACCGAGTCGAGATCTCCAATGATGATGCCCGGTTCGAGGCCGTTGGCAACCAGTTTTTCGGCTGCACCGTCACAGCATACAATCAGGTCTGCCTCACGCAGCCGGGTCAGGGGTATTGGGTGGGTGGGGTAGCTGCCGTTGGCAAGGATTACTGTTTTCATAGTTGAAGGTCTGAAGTCTGAAGGTCGTGCGGTCATGCGGTCATGTGGTCATGCGGTCATGCGGTCGTGCGGTCATGCGGTCGTGCGGTCGAAAATTTTTAATTCATAATTCTTAACTCTTAGTTCTTCTCTGCCTGTTGGTCTCCTGGTTGCGCGGGTCTGCGTCGCTTTGCTCCTTGCCAGCTCCATGACATCACACCTATTATAGCCATCATGAAATATACAAGAAACAGTGCTGCTGTCGGGTACATCCCTGAAGCCATATATACGATCACGGCGATGGCGTTGGCAACAATCCATACATACCACTGCTCAAGATATTTCCTGGTTAGCATCCATGTAGCCACCACCGAGAGGGAGGCTATCAGCCCGTCCCACAGCGGCACCGGCGAATCGGTGGCCCTGTCAAGGACAAGCCAGAGCACTGCCCACATCACCCCGGCAGTCACCGCACACCATGCCGCAGTTACCCTTCCGATTCTCCGCACATCACTCTTCTCCTCCGCCTGCACTCTCTCCTGCGGCCTCTGCCACCTGTACCATCCGTAAATGCTGATAACCAGGTAGTACCCCTGCAGTCCCATGTTGGCATAAAACCCGTTGTGTCCAAAGACATATATGTATACTGCAGAGGTTATTATCCCCAGGGGCCATAACAATATGTTGCGCTTTATCTCGAGGATCACATAGGCAATACCCGTGACCGCACCGAATAGTTCTATGTAGTTTTCAGCAAACCAGCCTGTCATCATACTCAGAAAGATAATGAAATCCCGGCTGTATAATTTATCCCCGCCTGCGGAAAAAAGTAAGCCCATGTCTTCTCCACCCCGTCTTCAGACCACATGCCGCCGTAGGCATTGTTCTCATACCGGGCATTGAACAGGTTATTGACCATAAACCGGAACGTAAGCTCACCGGCCTTCTTCATCTCAATGCCGTATGATGCTGACAGGTTGCTGACAAAATATGGGTCAATGGTTCTGGCAGAACTCATGGTATTGTCAAAGTACTGCTTCCCTACATATTTGCCTGTCAGCCTGACTGAGAGACCTTCTGCAGGATTGACCTCCAGTTCGGCAGAGCCGGTAAGCCGTGGTGAGTAGGCTATATCAACGGTACCCAGCTCTTTGTACAGGTACTCCTCGCTCCAGTCATCACTGTTATAGTTGTAATAATAGTTTCTGAAGTCCCTTATGCTGCTCCTGCTCAGGGTCAGGTTCATCTTCAGTGCCGCCACCGGTGTAGGTCGGTAGCTGCCTGAGAGCTCCACCCCCGTCCTGAAACTTTCCGGGACGTTGGTCATGATGGGGTATCCCGTGCTGCTGATCTTGCCGGTGGGCACAAGCTGATTATGGTACCACATGTAATAGAGGTTTGCACCCAGGGCAACCCCGGAACTGCGAAAGGAGTACCCTCCCTCGAAATCGGTGAGCCGCTCCCTGCCGGGTGTCGCTGCCTGATCACCGGCGGCGTCCTTATAATCGGCCCTGGTAGGCTCACGGTGTGCCACGGCAGCGGAGAGAAAGGCTTCACTACCACTGCCGTTGCTCCAGAAGAGGCCCGCCTTGGGATTGAAGAAGAGGAACCTGTGCCTGCCGGTAAGATCCTTCATGTCATCATCGGGACCCTCGAAGCGGTAACTGATATGCCTCAGCTGCAGGTCCAGGAATGCGCTCAGGCTGCCCGATACCACGGCATTCATCTTGCCGTAGAGGTTAAACTCATCCTTCAATCCGTTGTTCCTGTACCACTCATATCCCGGCACCAGGTTTCCCGGGTACTCCATCCACTTCACCCTTCCGAAGTGATCGCCGTCATACCTGTTGAGCGCCCCCCCAAGGGTCCATTCGGTGTTGTCACCCTGTTTTATCAATGACCACACGGCACCGTAGAAGAGGTTATCGAGCCACTTGCGCTGCACGATATCTGTTTCCGTGACGGCGGGGAGGTAGGGCATCAGGTCTGCAATGCCGTATTCGACCGGGTCAATGTCACTCTTCTGCTCCTCGTAATAGCCTCTGCCGGTTGTCAGGTGAAGGCCGGTATTCAGGCTCACCCTTCCGGGGAAGAGGTGGGTGTAAAAGAGGTGGTAGTGGTTCTGGGTGTAAACGTCCGTCTCATCCTCGTAGTACCTGGTGACGCCGCTGGCATCAACGTACTCGCCGGCAGGATTGTATCTCCTGTTCTCCGGCAGCACTTCCGCCGGCACGCCCCACCAGCTGATGCCTGTCTTCTGGTCGCCGGTGATCACGTTGAAGCGTATCAGGTCCGACGGGGCAGACCATAATCCGGATACCATCGCAGAGCTTATGTCTGCCTGGCTGTGGTCAACATAGCCGTCGCTGTGGATCCTGGAGGCGCGCACCATCATATTGAACCGGTCTCCCAGCATGCCGGTCCAGGCCCTGGCCGAGAGTCGTGATGTGTTGAACGAGCCATATGAAACCTCTGCCGAAGCACCGGCCTCAGAGGGGGGAGTCATGCTGCTGATGTTCACGGAAGCACCGAAGGCTCCTGCACCGTTGGTGGAGGTGCCCACCCCGCGTTGCACCTGTATGCTTCCTGTCGAGGAGGCCAGGTCAGGCAGATCAACCCAGAACACCTGCTGTGATTCGGAGTCGTTGAGTGGTATGCCGTCGAGAGTGATGTTTATCCTGCTGGCGTCAGTGCCGCGTATGCGCAGTGATGTATAGCCTATGCCTGTACCTGCATCGGAGGTCTCCACCACAGAGGGGGTGAGTGACAGCAGGAAGGGCATATCGCGGGTCAGATCCCTCTCTCTCAGCTCTTCCGATCTCACAGTGCTGTGAGCCATTGGGGTTCGAGCGCCTGCACGGCTGCCCCTGACTATCACCTCCTCGGCCACAAACAGCGCCTCGTCAAGCATGACATCAACAATGACCGTACCGGTAACCGTAACAACAGTGTCAAAAGGTTCATACCCGGTGTAGCTGATGCGCACGCCATAGGTGCTCCCGCGGAGGCCGCGCAGGGCATACCGCCCGTCATTATCTGTCGCCACACCCGTCAGCAGGCTCTCAATTACTACTGAAGCTCCTGCCAGCGGGTGGCCCTCAGCATCGGTGACCCTGCCGGTGAGGGTGCCGGAAGGACGCTGGCCGCTCAAACTGATGCTGGTCATCAGCAAAATAAAAACAGGTAAAAAGAGTTTCCTCACCATGATCATTAACAATAATGTTGAACACTTTGTCAGAAGTGAGGGTTCCGCTGCAGGTCTGAATGGATTACTCTTCTTCCCTACGCCGGCATTATCCGGATCAGGTTATAAGGGTATGATCTCAGCCTGTTAAGTTAGGCACCCCGTAATTCGACAACACAAAGATACAACATTTTGTGCATAAATGACATCCGGCCCGGAATGATTCTCCGTAGCCACTAATTTGTATATTTGCCCTGTGGAAAGTGGGAAGAAAATGGATGATATACTAAAGAAGATGAGATATGGCGACCAGGAACGGATTGCCGTACTTAATGCTCCTGAACTCTTCAGGGAGCGGGTTGCCGGTCTGTTGCCGGGGGTACAGATAGACACGGAGATCAATGCCCGTTACCTTTATGATTTCATGATTGCCTTCACACCCGGTTCGGAGGATATCATGAAGCTTGCACCTGCATGCATTCACAATCTGAGTGATGACGGCAAGCTCTGGATGGCCTACCAGAAGGGTGGCTCCTCAAAAGAGACCTCCGCTGTCAACCGTGACCGCGGATGGGATACCGTGGAAGAGTCGGGCTTCAGGCGTGTGAGTCAGGTGGCGATCGACAAGGAGTGGTCAGCGCTGCGTTTCAGGAACAGCAAATACGTAAGTTCATCAAAACGTAAAGGAACATGAGCAGAAAGCTGTTGATAATCTGCTGTCTCATCGTGTTGGCTTCATGCCGGGGCGACAGGGACGCACAGTATTATACCGGGATGGTGAAGTTTCCCGTCAAGCCAAACATGGGTGTCAAGGAGGCTATGGCCGCACGGGTGATACCGCACGCCCGTCAGCTGGAGTGGCAGAAGCTCGAGATGACAGCTTTCATTCACTTTACTGTCAACACCTTCACCGACATGGAGTGGGGCACGGGCAAAGAATCACCTGAGCTGTTCAATCCTGTTGCCCTCGATGCCGACCAGTGGGTCAGGGTGCTCAGCGAGGCCGGGATGAAGATGGTGATCATCACCGCCAAGCATCACGACGGCTTCTGTCTATGGCCTACGAAGACCACTGCCCACTCGGTAGCCTCCAGCCCCTGGAAGGATGGCCGGGGCGATGTGATCAGGGAGCTCAGGGATGCGTGTGACAGATATGGGATGAAGTTTGGTGTCTACCTCTCTCCCTGGGACCGCAATGCTGAGTGTTACGGCGACTCCCCCGCCTATAACAGATTATACATGGAGCAGCTGACCGAATTGCTCACCTGGTACGGGAAGGTCGATGAGGTGTGGTTTGACGGCGCCAACGGCGAAGGACCTGACGGCCGCCGGCAGGAATATGACTGGCAGGCATACTATAATATCATCCGGGAATTGCAACCGGAGGCGGTGACCGCCATCATGGGCGAAGATGTGAGATGGGTAGGCACGGAGACCGGATACGGGCGCGAAACCGAATGGAGCGTGACGGTACTGGCACCCGGCGGTAGCCAGGAAAGCCGGGCCATCAATGAGAAGACAGGACTGACGGCAACGTCCGAGGACCTGGGAAGCAGCACCCTGTTGCAGGATGCCGGGAGCGTCTACTGGTATCCTGCCGAAGTGGACGTGTCGATACGTCCGGGATGGTTCTGGCATGCATCCGAGGACACCCTGGTAAAAAGCCCGGAGACACTGGCAGATATCTATCTCAGCTCTGTGGGGCGCAACGCGGTGCTCCTCCTCAATGTCCCACCCGATAACCGGGGATTGATAACCGATGGTGACATTGAGAGCCTGATGGGACTGAAGAGATGGATTGATGCACTCTATGACCGTGACCTTCTCAATGGGGCACGGCCTTACGGCAGGGGCGCCGCCAACGCCATCGACGGCAACAACGCCACCTCATGGAGCCCGCGCCATAAACGCATAGCTTCATTTGTCCCCTCCATCCCAGCCACCTTTAATGTGGCCATGCTGCAGGAAGATATAAGCCGGGGACAGCGGGTGGAGAAATTTTTCATCGAGGCACTCTCTGAGCAGCAGTGGGATACCATTGCGACTGGTACCACGATAGGTTACAAGAGACTGATACGCTTTCCGGAGAAAAAGGCAGATGAGATCAGGCTCACCATAACCTCCTCAAGAGCCACCCCGCATATAAGCACATTTGCCCTCTATCACGCCGAATAGTTTGGTACGGTTGTTGTTCTTCAGAGACTGTATAAACAGTAATGAAGCTATGAAAAAGATGATATCTACAGCCATGATATTGCTGTTGGCTGCAACAGCTGTGGCACAGGAACGTGTTCCGCTCACCAGGCAGGAGAAGAAAGCCATGAGAGTGGAACAGAAAAAGCAGAAGGAGGCTGTGCTTGCCGTTAATACTGATCAGGCCATCAGAACAGGACGGTTTGTACTCAAGGCTGACCAGATCAGGGGGCGCAACGGATACCTGATGCACTCAGACCCGACAATCAACTTTGTGGCAGTTGAAGGAAAAGATGCATATGTTCAGCTGGCATCACCATCAGGGATGGGCTTCAACGGCCTCGGCGGCATAACACTGCGGGGCAAGATCAATTCCCTTGAGCTAAACCGCGAGGGGAAAAACGGTTTTTATAATATTATTATCAATGCCACCGGTAACGCCGGCAACATGACCATAGTATTGAGTGTCAGCAGTACAGGAGAAACAGCCACAGCAAGAGTCAGCACAAACTGGGGAAACAGGATTGAATTTAACGGCAGGCTTGTGCCCTGGACCGGCACCGGTAGAGGCGTATACAAGGGCCAGGAGATATTCTGATTTTTTAAGGATAAATAACCAACATATTGCTATATGAAATTTCTCACATTGATATCACTGGCGACAGCCCTGATATTTTCATCATGCCAGATGGATCCGGCCAGCGAGAACTATTCAAATGTTGTAATTCCCATTGACACAAGAACGGTACCCGAGACAGGGTATGTGGATGTGCCGTTGTCAATCTATGCACACGCTTCGCTTCCAAATGGCTGCTGGTCAAACATAAGATTCTTTTTTCTTGAGAAAGAGGAGTTTGTCTACGAACTCTTTTCCCTGGCCGATTTCGCCAGCAACGGACCGTGTCCTGATATCGTGGTGACAAACGATACTCTGCTCGTCTTTCAACCCACGGCAGCCGGGGATTACGTGATAGTTACATGGTTGAGTCAAAACTCGAATGAGCTTGACACGATAAAGGTGGAAGTGATTACGCCGGAGAGATAAGCTCACCGGTATCTCTTTTCTTCAGCGGGTTTTTCAGCCTCCTGCCGCGATGTTCCTCCTCAGCCCTGTGGAATATCTCCCTGTTGACGTACTTGATTGCTTCGACAGTGTAAAGTGCACGCGGGTTGAAGTGGTTGATCTTGTCAAGAACGCTCTTTATCATGCTTCTCCTGGCGATAA
This sequence comes from uncultured Rikenella sp., assembly GCA_964519065.1. Classification (GTDB taxonomy): domain Bacteria; phylum Bacteroidota; class Bacteroidia; order Bacteroidales; family VadinHA17; genus SR-FBR-E99. The sequence goes on along the minus strand of CAZFIF010000036.1, from coordinate 4,045 downwards.
TGAAGATCACCGCCACCTCTCCATCGATACCCTGGGCCTTGACGGAGGTTACTCCGTAGCCCCCGCTCCGGAGGTTATCTATCAGCGCGGTAGCGTCCTTGCGGGTTATGACACGTATCATCTCATGGCCTATGGCCAGCTTCTCCTCAAGATACATGCCCACAAAGTTGCCGGTTGCAAAACCTGCCGCATAGGCAATATAGCTGATCCAGTTGTCAAGGTCCTGCATGATGCGGCTGATGGCCAAAAGCCAGATAAGTATCTCGAAAAAACCGACAAGGGGTGCCACGCTTCTCATCCCCTTCGTGGTAAAAATTATCCTGAGGGTGCCGAGCGACACGTCGATAATCCTGGCCAGAAATATGAAAAGAGGCAGCAGGATATACGCAAAAGTCTCTGAATTAAGGAATTCCGTCATAAGTGCCATCTGTTTTGAGGCTGCAAAGTTATGACTATTTTTCCTCATTAAATCCTGACGATGGCCCTGATTTTTAGTTGCCGGTATGAAATCGGGACTTTTTATTAAGTTTGATGATTCAAATGCTAATAGTGAGCCGTACGAGATCCATTAAGATCATTCTGCCGATTGCCGGCCTGTTACTGACTCTTGCCTCAACAGCGCAGGAGCGTGACACCCTGCTTTGGCCCGTCGGGGCAAAACAGCAGTATGACACCCTGCCGTTGCCCGCCGCCGGAAAGCATGAGCCTGACACCCTGCCTGTTCCCGCCTTCGGAGTGCAGGCATCTGACACTCTGAATCTTCTCATGCAGGGAGAACAGCAGCGTGACAGCGTGCTGACACTGCTCTTTACCGGTGACATCATGGGGCATGACGGGCAGATAGCTTCTGCCTTCGATGACTCCACTGGAACCTGGTCTTATGAGAGCGTCTTCAGTTTCATCGCTCCGCTGATCAGTGATGCAGACATAGCCATCGGCAACCTGGAGGTTACCCTCGGGGGCCCACCCTACAAAGGGTATCCCCGGTTCAGCTCCCCCGATGCACTGGCGGTGGCATGCAGGAATGCAGGCTTTGATATCCTGGTGACAGCAAATAATCATGCCGCTGACCGCGGGCCGCAAGGCATCTTTCGCACCATCAGGGTGCTTGACAGCCTGGGGATAATGCATACCGGCACCTGGAAGAGCAGTGAGGAGAGGGACACCCTTGCTCCGCTGATGATAACACACGACAGTATCACTCTTGCGCTGCTCAGCTATACCTACGGTACCAACGGCATCGTGGTTCCGCCTCCGGCAACGGTAGCCTATATCGATACACTGAGGTCTGCCACTGACATAGCGGGAGCTGCTCTTAAAGGCGCTGACGCCACTATCATATTCGTCCACTGGGGCATAGAATACGACACCTTACCCTCTCCACTGCAGAAGCAGACAGCAGCAGCCTACCTTGGAAGCGGGGCAGACATAGTCATCGGTTCGCATCCCCATGTGTTGCAGCCCATGATTGCCGATACCACTTCCTGCCGCCTGAGAAATCCCGTAGTATGGTCGATGGGCAACTTCGTCTCAAACCAGCGTACCAGGAGAAGGGACGGCGGAGCCATGGTCAGGATTGAAATGGCGTTGCAGGGCGACAGCGCCGTCATCACCGATGCCGGTTATATACTCACCTGGGTCTATACCCCCATTGAGGAGGGCAAACGAAAATATTACATCCTCCCATGTGCTGAATTCGAGGGTCAGCCCGAATTTTTCCAGTCATCATCAGACTATGATGCCATGATGCTATTTGTCAGGGATGCGCGCAGACTCCTTGACAGCGAGAACAGAGGTTTCACGGAGATGACTTTTAACGGGCGCTGGAAAAGAGTGAAACGGGATAATGCTGCACCTGAAACATCTAAAAACGGTTGAGTGCCGTTATGTGGCCATAGCCGGCAGCTATAACCATGCAAGCCCGGTCACTGTTTGACTTTCAGGGCATATGCCTCCCGGAGTCAATTATTATTAGTAATTTTGCAGAAAATTTACCAGATGAGTTTCGATTATAATACCCAGAGAAAGAAGATGTCCCTGCCGGAGTACGGAAGGAACGTTCAGAAAATGATAGAACATATCAAGTCCATCAAGGACCCGGAGGAGAGGAACCAGGCTGCCCGCACCGTCATCCAGATCATGGGCAACCTCAACCCGAACCTGAAGGAGGTCACTGACTTCAGGCACAAGCTCTGGGATCATCTTATGATTATTGCAGATTTTGACCTTGATGTAGACTCGCCCTATCCGCCGCCTGACCGCGTTAAGCTGGATGCCAAGCCCAACAAGGTCCCGTATCACAACGGCGACATAGGCTATGCTCATTACGGCAGGATAGTGCCGGCATTGATCGAGGTGGCTGCGGCAATGGAAGAGGGTGAGGAGAAGGAGTATCTTACCGGCCTTATCCTCAACCAGATGAAGAAAGACTATTTCACCTGGAACAACAAGGGCCAGGTAAATGATGAGTTGATCATCAGGGATCTGGGGCAGTTATCCGGCAACCGTCTTAAGGCGCCGGAAAACTTTAAAATGGCTGAGATCAAAGAGATTGTGACACCGTCGAAGAGTAAAAGCCAGGGCAGGTACCAGGGCAGGTCGCAGGACAAATACCAGGGCCGGTCAGGCAAGCAGGGCAAGAAGAAGCATAAGAACGGCTATTGAACAGATCAAACCACCAGCATGACAATCACAAACGTCACCACATACGATGCACCCCTGCCGGGAGGGCACTATTCACAGGCCGTTGTGGCAGAAAATCTCATCCTCGTCTCCGGCCAACTACCGATTGTGCCCCTTACAGGGGAGAAGATCACAGGAGGCATAGGTGAACAGACACTGCAGGCGCTCAGGAATGTACTCAGCATTGTGAAGGCTGCCGGAGGTGATCTCACCACTATTGCCAGGACCACCATATACTCCACCGATGTAAAGCACTGGGAGGAGATCAACAGGGTCTATGCCGACTTCTTCGGCTCCGTGCATCCGGCGAGGTCCATCATCACTGTGGCTGCCCTCCATTACGGGTTTCTTGTTGAGATAGAGGCAGTGGCATTCCTGAAGTAATTTGCCACTTTGGCAGTTTTTTCATTATGGCCGGCATTTTGCTTAACAGGCTGTAGTTAATTTTTTTGTCATGGTAAAAAAGAAGAGTCACGAAGAGAGGCATGATGAACGCATGCCTGCAGATGAAACAGAAATAAGTCAGGCGGCGGCTGATACGGAGCCGTCAGGGCAGGCTGCGTCTGACGCGACGACGGAGTCTGCCGCAGTGAGCAGTGCCGAAGAGGAGCTGATGATGAAACTGACAGAAATGCAGGACAAGTACCTCCGCCTGTCAGCTGAATTTGACAACTACAGGAAGCGCACCCTCCGCGAAAAGATTGAACTCGCACAGTCAGGAGGTGAGAAGGTGATTGCCAGCCTCCTGCCCATCATTGACGACTTTGACAGGGCTATGACCTCAATGCACACCACTGACGACTACGGTGCGGTGAAAGTGGGCCTGGAGCTTATTTACAGCAAGATAAACGACTTCCTCAGGCAGAATGGAGTGAAGGAGATAGAAGCCGTCAACGAGCCTTTCAACAGTGACCTGCACGAGGCAGTCACCAGTGTCGCTGTTGAGGATGAAGCCCTCAGGGGCAAGATTATAGAGGTCACCCAGAAGGGTTACATACTCAATGAGAAGGTGATCCGTTTCCCGAAGGTGGTTGTGGGTGAGTAGAAAAATCAGTCTGCACTGAAAGATGTCGAAAAGAGATTATTACGAAGTACTGGGAGTAAGCAAGGGAGCCTCCAAAGATGAGATCAAGAAGGCATACCGCCAGCAGGCTCTGAAATATCATCCTGACAAGAACCCCGGCAGCAAGGAGGCTGAGGAGAATTTCAAGGAGGCCGCCGAGGCTTACGAGGTTCTCAGCAACGATGAAAAGCGGGCCAGGTATGACAAGTTCGGGCATGCCGGCATGGGTAACAACATGGGAGGCGGCTTTGGCGGCGGCATGACCATGGAAGATATATTCTCATCCTTCGGCGACATCTT
>CAZFIF010000035.1:0-17951 GCA_964519065.1 uncultured Rikenella sp. | reverse complement strand
ATTATTTTGATGTTCTGTTTTTTTCAATGTGCAAATATAAAATATTATTTGTCAAATATAATTGATAATGATTTTTTTCGCTCCGAAAATGCTGATTTTTTGATATCTATAGAATCACCAGCTACGATTCATATGATTCTTTACACTTCCCGTGGTCTCCGGAGAGGGCTCTCATCGGCGACTGAGCTCACCCTCTGATTTTTTTTGTAACTTTACAATCTCCATCAAAGAATAATATATTAAGAGGTATGTCATTTAATAAAGTAATACTAGTTGGCAACGTCGGGAAAGATCCCGAGATCAGGCGTTTTGAGAATAATAGCAAGGCTTCGTTTTCCCTGGCCACCAGTGAGACCTATACTCCCAAGGGTGGCGACAGGGTAACGCAGACCGAATGGCACAATATTGTTGCATGGAGGAGGCTTGCGGATCTGGCCGAGAACTATATCCGCAAAGGCTCCCAGATACTCGTTGAGGGCAAGCTGCGCTACCGCTCCTATGACGACAGGGAAGGCATTAAGAGATATGTCGTTGAGGTTGAGGCTGATGTGATCCAGCTTCTTGGCCGCAAGCCCGATGGTGGAAACCAGCAGTCGTCCGGCGGACAGAACAGCCAGGGCGGCAACGGCGGTTATAATCAGCCCTCCCAGTCCGGGGATGACATCAGCGATGATCTCACAACCCGTGACCCTGCTGATGATCTTCCCTTCTAGAAAACGAAAATCCTGATTTTGGAGACACTATTGTCAGGTTTTGTCGGCGGCATCATGCCGTCTGCGGCGGTCACCGGAAGCATTTTCACGCTGGTCCTGCAGATATTCCTGCTGATCATGCTGATCTTTGCCTCAGCCTTTATCTCCGGATCAGAGGTGGCTTATTTTTCGCTTACCCCGACTGACATCGAGGAGTTGGAGCACAGCAGGAGCAGGAGGGCATCGACAGCCATGAAACTGCTCTCCAGGCCGGAGAAGCTGCTTAGCAGTATCCTGGTGACCAACAATATCATCAACATCGCATTGATAATCCTGGCGGCATTCATCAGCTCACGGCTCTTTGACCTGAGCAACAACCCCATTCTTTCATTCATCATGGAGGTGGTGGTTATCACCTTCCTGCTGCTGCTCTTCTGCGAGGTGATGCCCAAGGTCTATGCATCGCGCAATCAGCTCAGGTTCGCACTCATCATGGCTCCCACCCTGGCACTGGTATCACGCATTGTCAGTCCGCTGGCATCTGCCCTGTCGTTCTCCTCTTTCTTTGTAAAAAAGAGGTCGCGGCCCAGGGACAGCAGCATGGACATCAGCGATCTCTCCACTGCCCTGGAGCTCACCTCCTCTGAGATAAAGGATGACAGGGAACTGCTGAAGGGAGTTGTGCGGTTTGGCAACATAAGCGTCAGCGCAGTGATGTGCCCGCGTATTGACGTTACCGCCCTCGACATAACCAGGGGGTTCTCCTCAGTCATGTCAGAGGTGATAGAATCAGGCTTCTCCCGCGTTCCCGTATACTCGGGGTCATTTGACAACGTAAAGGGAATACTCTTTGTCAAGGATCTCCTGCCGCACCTGGGCAAACCTGACACTTTCAGGTGGCAGACGCTGATCAGGCCTCCCTACATGATACCCGAGACAAAGAAGATCAGCGAACTGCTCAAGGAGTTCCAGGAGAAGAAGATACATATGGCCATTGTGGTCGACGAGTACGGTGGTACCAGTGGCATCGTGACGCTTGAGGATGTGCTTGAGGAGATAGTGGGTGACATCACCGACGAGACTGACGAGGAGATGCCTCTCTTCAGGGAGACGGGTGAAGGAAAATGGATATTCGACGGGAAAATACTGCTGAACGACTTCTACAGAATCACCGGCGCGGATGACGGACTTTTCTCCGATATCAGGGGTGACTCCGAGACTCTTGCCGGCCTTCTGCTTGAGCTGCTCAGGGAGATACCCCTCAGGGGAAGGGTCATTACCGCAGAGGGTTTCAGGTTTACTATTGAGAAAGTAGAGAAGCGGCGGATAAGAGAGATAGAGGTTGAAAAAACAGGTGAAGATTTATGAGACAGACCGTTGCATCACTAGTGCTCTTTGCCGCGCTGCTCCTGGGCGGCTGCCGCCAGGCTGCCGTTCCGCGTCCGGCGGGCTATTTCCGCATCGATTTGCCGGAGAAGAGTTACATCCATTATGATTCCCCATGCTCATATTCCATTGAGTACCCTGCCTACGGCAAGGTCAATCCCAGGCCGGCAGATGCCTCCGACACCTGCTGGATGGACATTGAGTTTCCCGGCTTCAGGGCTATGATTCACCTCTCCTACTTTGATCTTAAGGGCAACCTTGCCACCCTCACCGAGATGTCGCGCGAGCTGGCTTACAAGCACACCATCAGGGCTGATGCGATAGAAGAGAAGCTCTGGTCAGATGACTCATCACGCGTCTACGGCATACTGTATGACCTCAAGGGCAATACCGCCTCTGCGGTACAGTTCTTCGTCACTGACAGCACCAGGCACTACCTGCGCGGGTCACTCTACTTCATGGCTCAGCCCAATGAGGATTCACTGATGCCTGTCATCAGCTTCCTCAGAGAAGATATCATTCACCTTATCGAGACCCTGAACTGGAGGTAACCGTGGGCTGCATCACGAAGCACTATCTGAACAGGGATACCATGCTGGGTGTCTGGAAGATCGAAGAGGATCTTCCAACCCTCCTTGAGATGGTGGAGCTGGGTCCGGAGGACAAGAAGAGATATTCAGTGTTCCGCAGTACATCCAGGAAGGTGGAGTTCCTTAGCGTAAGGGCCCTGCTGGCCGAGATGCTTGGCACGGAGGCACGTATAGTCTATAACAAAAACAACAAGCCCTTCATAAAGGATGGATCGCATTTCATAAGCATCTCACACTCCAACAAACTGACAGCCATCATTCTCAGCACCAACGAGAGAGTCGGCATTGACCTGGAGTACATGAGAGTGAACATCAACGCCTTTGCCTCACGGTTTCTCAATAAGAGGGAGAAGATCACACGGCGCTGGGCAGACCGCACCTATCATCTGTATATCCATTGGTGTGCCAAGGAGACCATGTACAAAATCTGCGATAAGGAGGGTATCAATATTGTTAATGACATTACCATCGAGCCCTTTGACGTGAAGGAGTCGGGTGAGATACGGGGATATGTAAAGAATGAGCGGATCGATGATCATTTCACGCTCTATTATTCGAAATATGACAATTACACGATTGTCTGGACCAAGAAGAAGCATGAGAGTTGACATCCCATGGAGGGATCGAAAGGTAGTGGCGCAGCTCATTGACCCTGACAGGGCCGGGGAAGAGAGGCTGGTGGCGGTGGCAGGGCATGCTGCCGACGCAGGTGCAGATCTGTTCCTCGCCGGCGGGAGCCTGACCTCTGTCAGTATCAGCAGTGTGATCAGGAGGCTGAAAGAGCTCTCAGACAAGCCTGTTATCCTCTTCCCTGGCAACCTGACACAGCTGACAGATGAGGCAGACGCTGTTTTTCTTCTGTCGCTCATCAGTGGCCGCAACCCCGAGCTGCTTATCGGCAATCATGTCATTGCCGCCCCGCACCTCCGGCATATGCGTGACCGGGTCATTCCGGTGGGTTATATGCTCGTCGACTGCGGCAGCAGGACCTCCGTTGAATACATGAGCCAGACCTCTCCCCTGCCTTACGACAAGCATGACATCGCCGTTGCCACAGCCCTGGCCGGGGAGATGCTGGGTATGGCGGCCATCTATCTTGAGGGAGGCAGCGGTGCTGCCAGGCCTGTGGCCCCTGCCATGATAAAGGCAGTGCGGTCAGAGTTGCGAATACCGGTCATTACCGGCGGTGGACTGGACACACCCGGCAGGATTGAAGAGGCCTTTGTTGCCGGAGCGGATATGGTGGTGTTAGGAAACGGATGTGAACAGAATCCGATGCTGATACATGAGGCGTGCCGTGTCAGAGACCGTATAAACAACAGAACGGCCACGCTCTGACCTGCTCCATCCGTCCGGTTCACCGGGAAAGTGATCACACCGGCTCACCGCAGGCTATTACCGGCACTCTTACCTGAACAGTTCGTGCAGCGGGTCACCACTGGCTGCGTTGGGCAGTGGGATCCTGCACAGGATCGAAAGGGTCACGGCAATATCCCTGGTGCTGACGCTGCGGGTTACGGAGGCCTTGCTGGCCGTCCACCCGAACCATATCAGAGGCACATGACTGTCATATTCATAGGGTGAGTTATGCCCGGTGACATTGTCGGTTTTCTCTACCCAGCCCGGATTGAGAGCAATGATAACGTCGCCCGACCGCTGCTGGTTGAAGTTGTTGCTCATCTTGAGCAGCAGCCCCGCGGAGAAGTCGCTCATCTCGAATGATGAAGTAGGCACCGCAGCAGCGATACCCGAGAACTGAACCATGAAACGTGCCACCCGCTTCTGCATCTCATCGATACTGATCTTTGCATCTTCTATGAGCGACCTGTTAAGATATATCTGGTTGTCAAAGAATCCCCTGACCCAGTCGCCCGTGCCGTAAATGGCGTTGAGATAGCTCCGCAGAAGCTGGAGCGACTGGTTGACCCTGAAATATCCTGACGGTATCCGGCTGGCAGCCAGTACTGCCGGTATCTCCGAGATGCCGTGGGCAGAGACGAAATAGACAAGCACATTCTTCTTGCCAAGTGATTTATCGATCTCCCCGAGAAGCCTGCCGATGTTCCTGTCGAGTCTCACCAGGGCATCTGAGCTCTCCACTGACGAAGGGCCGAAGCGGTGTCCTATCTGTTCCGTAGCAGAGTATGTAATTGCCAGATAATCTGTCACATCATCCTGACCCATCTGCTCATTGCTGATGAGTCTGAGTGCAAGCTCGGTAGTGAAGTCATCCGCGAAGGGGGTTTCACGGAGGATGGAATAATCCCTCACCGTCCTGAGCAGCCTGCCCGTTGTTGAAAGCTCCTTAAGGTCATAGGGAAACCAGCTCTGGCCGTTGAATCCTCTTTCCATCGCACTGGAGTCAGGCTGGCAACCCGGGTATAAAGCCGGGTCCATCAGCGGGGTCCATGACTGGTTCAGGTACTGACCGGGCATCATCATTGCGTTGAGGTCCATGAGCCACCCGGGCAGCGCCGGACAGTAATAGTCGCTGCTCATCCATGTTCCTGTGCGGTCGTCATACCAGAAGGCGCCGTCGGCGGCATGGCCGGCGGTGAGTATGGCTCCCATCTCCTTCATGCCGATGCCATAGACCTTTGACACGCCGCAGGATGACATCTCCAGTTCGTCAGCGAAGGTCGATGAGAGAAGGTTGACCGGGGAGAAGAGCCCTGTCTCAAAGGTGCCACCGATGGCGGCGGCCCCGGGGTCCTGCACGCAGTATATTATCTGGTCATTGAAGGGATGGAACCATGAGTCCGAGGTGATACCGTGTTGCGAAGGAGTGGCACCGGTGGATATTGTTGCATACCCTGGTCCTGCCTGAGTGGAGAGATAGTCGAGCGAGGCGTTGCGGTAGTAGGTGCCCTCGCTGACCAGCCGCTTCAGTCCGTTCTCGGGAAGATTTCCCCATACGCGTTCCAGCTGATCGAAGCGAAGTTGCTCAACAACGATGCCTATCACCAGCCTGGGTTTCTCGGGAGGTATATAGGCAGATTGTGCTACGGCGAAAGCAGAGAGGAGAGACAGAGACAAGACCGTTAGTACCTTTTTCATGTTCAGATAGTAAAATGGAGGAAACAAGCCCCAAAAATATCAGTTTTGGCTGTAACTGCAACATGAATGTAATAAAGATGTCATCTCCGGGTCACGGCGACTGCTGTCTGCTGATAACAGCCCTGCCGCGTACCGTGGGGCCATAGGGCTGTTTTCTTACAGCCACAATATATATTCCAGTGGAGAGGCCGCTGAAGTTGCACTGCAACGGCAGGCCGGGGTAAGCTGTGGTACGGTAGGTTCCTGCCACAGACCCCGAGGTGCTGCTTATGGTGACTGTCACCTCTCCGGCCAGTAGCTGTGGTGGCATGATACGGAACCTTCCGTCAGAAGGATTGGGCCAGATGAGCAGGTTTGACTGCGGAGGATCAGGCCATCTCATATCATGTTTTTGCAGCTGTACATCCACAGTGAGGCCGGCATCCCATGCTGTAAGGCCTGCCTCAAGCGTGAACGACTGGTAGCCCGGGCAGGAAAAAATGATATTGTACATGCCCGGCGCCGCATACCTGTAGTAATAGCCTGTAAGGGTGTCGGCATAAACGTGGGAGGAGTCGGTGTCATGTCCTTCAATGAATATCCTGGCGGGAAGGGGGTCACCTGTTTCGGCATCGGTGACCCTGCCCCTGATGCCGTGGAGTGCTTCGGCCAGAAAGCGGAGCAGTGACCGGTGGTTCCATTGCCATAGCGCCTCGAGGTTTGAGCCCTGGGTCATCTTTATATCATCGATCTCGATAGTCACCTCCCGGCCCCCGAGGCCCCAGGTGACAAAATCCTGCCTGCCGCCCCTGACGGTATACCACTCCCACCCGCGTGTCACACCGTTATCCAGGAAGGTCATGTAGCCTTTTTCGGCGTACCTGTGTACCGTATCGGCATACCGTCTGCCGACCTGGTCAAACCAGTCATCGTCAGCATGCAGCCTCGTCCATTTGTCCCACGGGTAATTGACCACCTCAGCGCCGGAGTGTATGTTGGCAGAGAGCACAAACCGTTTATCCTCCATGAATGAGATCATGTCAAGCGTCTCCTTCTGCAGCGGCGGTGGTGAGGCCACCTCGGGGTCGGGGAAATTGCGGTTGAGGTCATACCCGTTGCTGTTGGCTCTGACAGGATTGATCATAGTGTCACTGTTGCGGTACATCCCGTCAGGATTAGCCAGTGGATTGATCCATATCTCCAGACGGGAGGTGAGATCTGAGGCGAGGCCTTCGTTACCGCTCTCGCTGGCGAGATACTCTGCCAGGCGCATGAGCAGCACAAAACCTGCCGGCTCATCACCGTGGATGGATGAGCTGAGCATCACCCTGGGCCTGGGCTCATCGTCAGTGGGGTTACCGGATATCTTCATCGCCAGGATAGCCCTTCCCATGATGCTGTAGCCGATGGTGTCCAGCGTGCAGAGCCCGGGCCACATGTCGGCCATCTTGTGCATGATGGTGTCATAGTGTTTCCAGGTGGGATAGGACTGCCACATCATAGCCTCGGCTGCCGAGCCGGCGGTGAAGTAGCCCTTTCTCTCCCCTGGCACGGCAAGCCTGTACTCCGTGCCCGAATCGATAAACGCAGGGGCTGTCACCGGGGAGAGGCAGAGAAGTGCCGTGGTGCCGTCGCATGATGAGACGGAGAACCGTGAGGCTAGGGCTGTCATGGCGTCGAAGCCAGGATAGGCAATTATCACCTCAGCCTGACCGTACTCTTTGATGGTGTTGAGTATGTCATCTCCGCGGGCGGGATTCTGGCAGTAGCCGTTCCTCCCTGCGGCAGACAGCAGTAATAGCCCTATGATCAGCAGGTGTCTCACCCGTCAGTACTATACATTAAACCGTATATGTAAAATGTCTCCGTCATCCACCACATAGTTTTTTCCTTCCACTGATAGTTTTCCGGCCTCGCGGCAGGCATGCTCCGACCGCAGTGCAATGAAGTCGGCATACTTCATCACCTCGGCCCTGATGAAACCCCGTTCCAGGTCGGAATGTATCACCCCGGCAGCCTGTGGGGCAGTCATCCCCGAGGTAATGGTCCACGCCCTTATCTCCTTGGGTCCGACGGTAAAGAAGGTCAGCAGGTCAAGCATCTCATAGGCGGCCCTGACGAGCTTGTTAACTCCCGGTTCGTCGAGCCCGGCATCACGAAGGAACTCCATCCTGTCAGCCGCCTCACTCAGGTTGGCTATCTCCGCCTCCAGGGCGCCGGCGATCACCAGCGGCACAGCTCCCCTGGCCGTGAGATACTCCCTGACGGCAGAGACATGTTCGTTACCCTTAACGGCAGAGGCCTCATCAACGTTGCAAACAAAAAGAACCGGCTTCATCGTCAGAAGGAAGATGTCATCGACATATCTCTTATCCTCAGGCCTGACCTCCAGGGAAGAGGCATTATGGAAACCCTCCAGGTGCTCCCTGTAACGGTTCAGCACCTCTATCCCGTGCCTGGCATCCTTATCCCCTGTTCTGGCAGCACGCTCAAGGCGCTGTATCTTCTTTTCCACTGACTCCACATCTTTGACCTGCAGCTCGAACTCAACATTCTCAAGGTCCCTCACGGGATTGACAGAGCCGTTGATGTGCGGCAGCCTGTCGTCATCAAAGCATCGCAGGACATGTATCAGGGCATCGGTGTTCCTTATCTCTCCCAGCAGCCTGGCGCCGGAGCTGTCGCCCTGTCCCCTGGCCAGGCCCGGGATATCTACAATATCCACCGTAGTGTGTACCACCCTCTCCGTTGGCTGTAGCTTCTCAAGCTCATACAGCCGCTGGTCAGGCACCTGTATTACGCCGAGGTTTGCCTTTACCCCCGTACCGTAGGTATCCGTCTCACCGCGGGTGTTGGATATGCAGTTGAAGATCGTGGTTTTACCTACGCTCATAATTCCTATAATGCCGCATTTCAATGCCATTCCTGCTGAATTTTTGTTGCTGTAAAGGTACCAAAAAGCTATAAGCAGGCACATGCCGCATGACCGGGGCCGATAGATTTTGCTATTTTTGACATCTGATTTAAACTAATGCTCCTACAGTACGTCTTACTGTTAAACGGCTCCGGCCCTTGTAATGTTACAGATCACCGAAGATGATATAAAGAACATCATCCAGTCGGATGGCGAGAAGGCTTTCCGTATGATAGTCGACAGATACGGATCAAAGCTCTACTGGCATATCCGCCGGATAGTCATAACACATGACGATGCCGATGATGTGTTGCAGAACACCTTTCTCAATGCCTGGAGGAACATAGGGTCATTCCGGTTCGAAAGTTCGCTCTACACCTGGCTCTACTCCATCGCCACCAATGAGGCGCTGACGCTGCTGAGAAAGAGGGAGAAAGAGAGCAGCATACCGCTTGATGACCTTGAGACCCTCCTGGGATGGTCAGCGGAAGGCAGCAGTTACTTTGACGGTGACGAGGCCACCGCCAGGCTGCAGAATGCCATCCTGAAGCTGCCGGATAAACAGCGTGCAGTATTCAATATGAAATACTTCGACGACATGAGCTACGAGGATATGAGCGGAGTGACAGGCACCTCGGTGGGGGCTTTGAAAGCATCATATCATCATGCCGTAAAAAAAATAGAGCAGTTTTTGCAGGACGATTAAACCAATGAGGCTAACTGACGTCAAAGAAATGTTATGAAAGCCACAGGCAAACGAAAGACAAACAGTTATAAACAATACATTTGACTTAATGGTGCCGGCGGAGGCTGAAAGAAGAAAAAGAGAGAGTGATGAAACTCAATGATGAAATAAAAAAGAACAATCCCTTCAAGGTTCCGGAAGGCTACTTCGAGACCCTGACAGAGAGGACGATGTCAGCCATCAGCGGGAGCATGGAGGAGGAGAAGGGTAGCGGGGCACCGGAGGCACCAGTCAGGCGACTGAATCTAAGACCCTTCCTCGCCCTTGCTGCAGCCATCGTAGGCGTTGCCCTGCTGGCAACCTACACGGTGAGGCTGGTGTCAGGCGGGATGGAGAGGGGCACAGAGGAGCTTAACGGCAGCCTGTTTGCCGATCTTGAGGCAGAGCAGTTCGAAACATACATGCTGGAAGATGAGCTTATGGAGGCGGTTTACGAAGAGGCTGGACAGTTAACGGGCGAGACGGGATCAGAAGGTGCCGCCCGGGAATCAGGAGAGCAGGCCACGGAAGAAGAGATACCATCCGACGCTATTATTGATTACCTTCTGATGGAAGATGTAGACATTAATGATATATATGAACTTTTATAAAAACGTCATGAAAAGAACCTTTTACGCGGTAGTCGTTGTTATGCTTGCCGCAATTACCGGAGCCAGCGCTCAGGGCCAGAGGATGGGTCAGGGTCAGGGCCAGGGCAAGGCTGACAATGAGAGGCTCACAGCCTACAAGATAGCATTCTTCACGCAGCGTCTAGATCTCACCCCGGCGGAGGCTGAGAAATTCTGGCCGCTCTACAACAAATTCTCCGATGATAAGAGCAGCCTGCAGGCTGAACGGCTGTCGCTGATGCGTAATGCATCACAGAATGAGTCGAAGATGAGTGAGGCCGAGCTCTCTGCCACGGCTGACAGGCTGGTGCAGACATATGCTGATGAAGCCACCCTGGTCTCATCGTTCAACAAGGATCTCAAGAAGGTGCTGCCCCCCCTGAAAGTTATACGACTCTTCCAGATTGAAAACCTCTACAAGCAGCAGCTGCTCAGGGAGCTTAACCAGAGGCGGCAGGGACAGACGGGGGTACAGCCTGGCAGGGGACGTTTCAACCAGACAGAGAGCCCCGACCTTTAACAGTCATTGTCAGGGCAAAAGGATCTCAGCGATTTTTCGCTTCCATGATAAATTCCGGGAGGGCTGACAGCGACACGGTTGTCTGTTCTCCCGTTTTCATGTTGCGGACTGTGGCCTGAGAGGCTTTTATCTCATCGCTGCCGGCGATGACTACCAATGGTATATGCTGTGCGTCAGCATAGCCGAACTGCTTCTTCAGCCTGACGGCATCGGGGAAAAGCTCTGTGGCTATTCCTGCTCTGCGGAGCGCCACGGCAATATTTATCAGCTCCGGCAACTCTTCCCTGCCGAAATTGAGGACCAGTACTTCAGTAGCCGCGCCGGTCTGCTCAGGAAAGAGTCCCAGATTGAGCATCACATCATATATCCTGTCAGCACCGAATGAGACTCCCACACCTGAGACGCCCGGCAGCCCGAATATGCCCGTGAGATCATCATAACGTCCGCCACCGCAGATGCTGCCGATGGTCATATCGGCTGCCTTGACCTCTATTATGGTTCCGGTGTAGTAGTTCAGTCCGCGCGCCAGGGATAGATCGAATTCCACCGTTGCCTGCGACGGCTCCATGTCGAGATAGGAGAAGAGCTCCTCCATCTCGGAAATACCCTTTTCGCCTTCCGGTGATGCTGCCAGCTCACGCTTCAGACCGGATATCTTCTCTGCCATTGACCCCCTGAGGCTCAGGAACGGGTCAAGCCGACTGATGACGTCTGGCGTGATGCCCCGCTGCATCAGCTCCTGCCGGACACCCTCACTGCCTATCTTCTCGAGCTTGTCAATGGCAACCGTTATGTCAGTGATCCTGTCACCTGCCCCGGCCGCAGCTGCAATGCCGGCAAGTATCTTCCGGTTGTTGACATTAATTATAACATTGATTTTCAGTTTGCTGAAGATGTTGTCAATGATCCTTATCAGCTCAAACTCATTAAGCAGAGAGTTGCTCCCTATGACGTCCACATCGCACTGGAAGAATTCCCGGTAGCGTCCCTTCTGGGGTTTGTCTGCTCTCCAGACAGGCTGTATCTGGTATCTCCTGAAGGGGAAGGTGATCTCATCACGGTGCTGCACCACATAGCGTGCAAAAGGTACGGTGAGGTCATACCTGAGGCCCTTTTCGCTTATACGCTGGGTGACGGCAGCAGAATCAGCTGATGACAGCACTGAAAGAGGCACATCTGACAGGAAATTGCCCGAATTGAGTATCCTGAATATGAGCCTGTCTCCCTCCTCCCCGTACTTGCCCAGGAGCGTCGTCAGGTTCTCCATGGCCGGTGTTTCCAGGGGCAGGTAACCGAAGAGGGAGAAGGTGCTGCGGATGGTATCAAAGATATAATTGCGGCGGAGCATCTCCACCGGGGAGAAGTCGCGTGTTCCCCTTGGTACTGACGGTTTTTGGGCCATGTCGGATATATTTCCCGACAAAAATAGAAAAAGGTGCGAAGGATAGGAAATGATTCTTCGGATCATTTCCCCGCGGGGGCGGGAAGAAGGCCAGGCAATGGGCAACAGAGGGGCGAGCGTTAATAAATGACCCGGTGGGTCATTTTAGTGAGCAGCCAGATTGAAGGGAGGGCAGGCAGTAGCAATAGGCAGTAGAGGCGACGTCAATGGAGGAGTCTCAATCCCGCACATGACAGGCCCGGATGCAGAGCAACCCGTTGCCGCAATGTTATCTACTGAACGAATGGTATAGAGAGCGGGTACTTATAGAATTCTCCCTTCGCAGCCCTGATACTGGCAATGATAATGCAGACGAACTCCAGCACCACGAGAGCCAGCAGGATGGGTATCCCCACTATGATGAAGCAGAGAGGTATAGCCAGCACAGTGTAGAGAAGCATTGATATCTGAAAGTTGAGTGACGACTTTCCGTTGGCGTTGACCCATTCCGATTCATCTTTCCTGGAGATCCAACAGATGATCGGGCCGATTATCCCGCCGAAGGGAAAGAAGTAGCCGGCAAATGCTGACAGGTGGCAAAACATTGCCCAGTCACGTTCCGATTGCGTGTATGTCTTAATCTCTTCCATCTGGCTTTTTTTTTAAAGACGGTGACTCACACCAAATGATGCATGTTTATGTTTCAAAAACAACCCTATCTGCCGGCGGGGAGCATAGCGGGATTTCTCTCATTGAACTTCCTCAGGTAGACGAACATCATCTTCTTCTGATTCTTGTTGCGCATTGACACGAACTCCTCATAGAGCTCAGGGTCACGCATAAGCAGGGCTTCAAGATTCTTCAGGTCATATTCGTAAACCTTTCCGGTCTCGAAGTCTATCATATACATCTGCAGGTCCGTCCTGGTGTTATTCCGGCTATAGGGGTATCCGTACCCGTAGGGATCATAGTAACTGCGGTAGGGACTGTAGTAGTAGGGTGAGTAGTATGACCTGTAGGGCGAGTAGTAGGGGTCATAGTAATTATAAGGGTAGTTTCCCGGTGAGGTGGTGGTCACATCAGCCACAAAGTGGATGATTGAGCCGAAGAAGGTTATGCGGTTGTATGCGCCCTGCACCCTGACGTACAGGACTCCGTTACGGGCAAAGCCCCATATCTCGTCCTGTGCAATCTCCTGCCTGACACCCATGTTGTCATAGAAATAGATCTTTTCCGAAGCAAGCACCTGGTCAAAGAAGTCCTTGTCATTATAGTCAACAGAGGTGAAGAGTTTTGCCTTGGGTATAGGACTGTTGGTCTTTACCTGGTCGAAGTTCAGGTAGATGCCGTCCCTGAATTTGAAGTCGGGAGTATATGCAACAAGAGTATCCCTCTCCTGTGCACATGCAATGCCTGTGGCAACCAGTACGGCAATCATTGTCATCATGCTCCTTTTCATCACACTCCTTTTCAAACCCAACATCAAAAATTGTACCGTAAGACAAAAATAATCTTTTATGCATACTGAGAGCAACCCCGGCTTTATCTTTATTTAAATTCATGTATATTTGAGTGTCATATCCCTACTCTGCCCGCAATATGCCAAAAGTAACAAAACCTGTTTCGGTTACGCATTCAGAACTAATGACGCGAAGGACGAGGGACAGGATACTTCTTCCTGTTGCTGCCGCCCTGCTGCTGGTGATCATAGCCCTCTCCACGGCCATTGCGGGACTGGTATGGGTGCCGCTGGCAGCAGGCATACTCGCCGTGGTGCCCCTGGCACTGTCTGTTCACGAGATACGGCAACTGATAGTCGACAGCAGGTCGATCATCCATGAGATGTCATCGATAGCCGAGAGGAACGAGGAAGTCATCAATTCATTCTCGCACAAGATAAGAGAGCCGCTGAACAACCTGGTACTGCTGGGCAGCATGTTACGGGAGACGGCCGCCTCCGCCAGGCAACAGGAGCTTGTTGAGACCTTTGTGGCCTCCACCGGCACCATGGTGGATGTTGTCAATGACCTGACCATGGAGACGGCAGGCAACATCACCTTTGAGAGGAAGGGTGACATCCGCTTCAGGCTGGGGCCGATCATCAATGACACTATCGGGCTGATGAAGCTTAACAGGAGCCATGACCAGAGCCTCATACTGTATGACGACAAGGGTGAGGGAGAGAAGGAGTACAACGGTGATCCCATTATTCTCAAACAGATACTGATAGACCTTCTCAGTGCTGCCATCTCCGGCTCCTCGGGTAAGGTCACTGTCAAGATACAGGCCAGGGAGGCGGGTGAACGTAACGGTATGCAGAAGGTTGAGTTCACCCTGTCAACAAACAACCCGGTAGTTTTCATCGGGGAAGGACGCCAGCCATTGCCTCTCTCCGGAAAGCTCATCAGCAACGCTGGGGGCAGCTGGAAAGAGGCCACCGCCGGCTCCGGCTCCTATTTCGTCTTCTACGTCACCCTGCGCAGGGCAGACAAGGTGGAGCATCCCGCAGCCGCCAGCGCACTGATGCAGGGACTCACAGGGGAGAGAGAGAGGAAGGAGCTGAAAGAGCTCTCCATACTTCTTGTAGAGGACAATCCCATCAACCTGCGCATCACCCAGCTGATGCTTGAACCCCTGGTCAAACGCATAGAGACAGCCCGTAACGGCAAGGAGGCCCTTGATATGTTCGGCACCTCGAAATATGACCTTATACTGATGGATGTGCAGATGCCGGTGATGAACGGGCTGGTGGCTGCCGACAAGATCAGGGGTCTGGAGATGAGTACCCGGATGCACGTCCCCATCATTGCCATCACCGCCAATGCCATGCTGGGCGACAGGGAGCAGTGCCTGGCAGTGGGCATGGATGATTATATCAGCAAGCCGATAGACCCCGAGCTGCTCATCGAGAAGATCACCGCCCTCGTCTGAACTCAGAAAGGCCTCACCCCAAGGATCATCATGTCATCAATCTGATCATGCTCTCCCATCCATGATGCTATTGTCTCATCAATGATGCGCTCCTGGTCCGTCAGCGGGTACTTGCTGATAGTCAGCAACAGGTGCCTGAGCCTGCGGTACATAAACTTCTTGTTATCCGGACCACCGAACTGGTCGGCATAACCGTCGGAGAAGAGGTACAGTATGTCTCCTTTCTGCAGCCTGAAGGTACTGCGGTTGAATGATACCATGGCAAACGACTGTACGACATTCTTCTTGTCGCCTTTGATCTCAATGAGCTTGTCGTCACGGACAATGTAAACCGGGAGAAAGGCGCCGGAGAACTCCATCTCCCTGGTCTTGCGGTCAATAACACAGATGCTCATCTCGATGCCGTCGCGTATCAGTGCCTTGCCGCTCTCTTCCCTGAAGAAGGCCGACTCAAGCTCCCGGTTCATGGTCAGCAGTATCTGATCGCTGTCGTCAACCTTCATGCTGGTAATGATTTTCTGTATCAGCTCCAGTCCTATCATTGACATCAGTGCTCCGGGCACACCGTGGCCCGTACAGTCGGCAGCTGCGATGAAATATTTGCCGTTTCTCTCACTGAACCAGTAGAAATCGCCGCTGACGATATGCTTTGGCCGGTAATAGATGAAATAGTCGCTAAAGATCTTGTTTATATGATGCTCGGCAGGCAGGAGGGCAGCCTGGATCCTCCTGGCATAGTTGAGACTGTCGGTAAGGTCCTTGTTGCGCAGCTGCAGCTCCGCCCTCTGGAGGTCTATCTCATCATATGCTTTCCTGATCTCACTCAGGTGCCTCCTGGTACGCAGCAGGACCCAGAACTGCAGTACGGCGAGGTAAATGACTGCCAGCACGATGAAGACCCAGAGGAGATAGTTTATTACACTGTTATCCTTCACCCCCTGTGCCAGCAAAGGCAGACCGGCTGTGAGCAGCATGAGATTCACCGTGCTGTGCTGTTGACTGTCTCCACTGATGCATTGCCCCGCCTGACCAGGGGCAGCAGTTTCAGTGAAGGAGAGGTTATAATATCTCCGATATCGTATTCAGGCCATCTCCGGTCAACGAGCTCTATGGTCTCCCGGTCTGAACAGACCACGTTGGGCCATTCTCTAGGGAAAGCCGGCAGTGAGAGTGTCTTGGAGGTGGCGTCAATGAAGAGAGCCCCGCTGTCGAGCCTGTAGAGGTCGCGCGAGGGATCACTGTTGCCGGTGATAAGCCAGGTTATCATCCCGGGATCATCGGCATCTGCCCCGTCATCCACGGCAACAATGACAGTGCCCGGCATAGTCAGTGGAGCGGGAAGGGAGGTGGCAAAGTGTCGCATATCGAGACCCTGCGGTGGCTTTCTTATTGTCAGCACAGCCACCGGCAGTGATTGCTCGGCCATAGTCCTGATGCCGGTGATGATATCACCGGTAACACTGTCATCGGTGAGCGGGAAGAGGGGCAGTGAATAGTACTCGCCGGTGCGCTCCTCGGGGAGTTTGACAGTGGCATCGATACCCAGCTTGCCTCCCATGCTGAAGCGGTCAGAAGAGTGATCGAGAACATCAAGCGGACCGCGGGTGAGCAGCAGGTCGGTGTCAAACCTCACGTTGCCGAAGAGAGCCTCTGCCACCGCCAGGTAGTCAGTGACGGATACCCCGTTGCTGACCACTATGATGTATTTGCTGAGCATCATCTGTCCCGCACCAAAGAGAGCACTGAGAACCTTCATGCCCTGGCCCGGGTATCTCTTTTCTATGCTCACAATCACAAGGTTATGTGCCACACCTGCTACCGGCATGTGCAACTCCCTGATTTCCGGAGCTATGGCCAGCTTTATGGGGGCGAAGAAGATCTTCTCCGTTGCCTTGCCCATCCAGGCATCCTCCATAGGAGGCACGCCAACTACGGTAGCGGGATAAACGGCATTCCTGCGGTGCGTGATGCAGGTGACATGAAAACGGGGGTAGAGGTCAGACAGGGAGTAGAAGCCGGTATGGTCACCGAACGGCCCCTCCGTCACCGGGGGTTCCGCAGTGTCAACGTAACCTTCAATGACGATGTCAGAGTCAGCCGGCACCCAGAGGTCGTTGGTGAGGCATCTGACGAGTGTGACTCTCCTGCGGCGCAGGAATGCTGCCAGGAGGTATTCACTGATATCTTCCGGCAGTGGTGCCGTGGCAGAGTAGGTATATACCGGGTCTCCGCCGAGGGTGACAGTGACAGGCATCCTCTCCCCTCTCTTCTTCCACGCCTCAAAATGACGTGCGCCGGTCTTGTGCCTGTGCCAGTGCATGCCTGTGACATCTTTACCCATAACCTGCATACGATACATCCCGAGGTTGGTTTTTCCCGTCTCAGGATGCCTGGTATGCACCAGGGGCAGGGTGATAAACCTTTCGGCATCATGCGGCCAGCATTTAAGGACCGGCAGTATGTCAAGGTCAGGGATCGTTTCGATCACCTCCTGGCACTCGCCTCTTCCTCCCTTTCTGACCGGAGCCAGCCGCAGGAGCTGCATCATGCGGGGCAGCTTTGAGAGCTTGCCTGAGAGGCTGCGTGCCCCGCTCACCGATTCGATGAGTGAGAAGATCTCTTCACCTGCATCATCCAGGGAACTGCGTCCTATGGCTGCGGCCATACGGCTGTCAGAGGCAAAGGCGTTGATCAGCAGCGGAAAAGCGGTGCCGGTATCCTCAAAGAGCAGGGCCTTTCCGCCGCTCTTCACCAGGCGGTCAGCAATCTCCGTGATCTCAAGCAGCGGACTTACACGGCACCTGACGCGGGTAAGGTCACCGCGGTCATCGAGATAACTTGCAAACTGGGCCAGGCCGTTGAATGACATTGAGAAACAGGTTTACACAAATATATAAAAAAAGAAGGTGGCATGTCAGATACCACCCTCTTCTCACTTTCAGCGACCGGTAGCGGTGAGGTATTGTCAGGCCTGCTGTTGCAGCTACCGTCACCGTCAGCCGTATGCTGTATTAACCCTCGCAGCCGTAAGAGCTGGTGCTGCCCAGCTCCTCTTCTATGCGCAGAAGCTGGTTGTATTTTGCAATGCGGTCAGTGCGGCTCAGTGATCCGGTCTTGATCTGCCCTGAGTTCACTGCCACAGCCACAT
>CAZFIF010000034.1:0-18653 GCA_964519065.1 uncultured Rikenella sp. | reverse complement strand
GCCTTCCCAAGGACGGCGGACTGGGCGTATGGGCATACAAGCATATCCTGGGCTTCGAGGATGACATCTTCAGGATCACACCGATGGCCATTGATATCAATGATACACGCGGGCTGCACGTGGGACAGCTTACACGCGATGCCCTCCGCAACATGGGCAAGCCTATTGCAGCATCGGATGTACTGGTGCTGGGAGCAGCATACCGTGAGGATGTGGGAGACACACGCTACAGCGGATCGGAGATCGTCATCCGCAAGCTGGCGGAGATGGGCGCAGAGATCAGGGTACATGATCCCTACGTGGAACACTGGTGGGAGTTTGAACAGCAGGACAGCTACCCGGCGGAGGGACAGAGCAAGGCGCAGTTCTTCCGTAACCAGGAGAAGCTGAAGGAGATAAGGATAGAACAGAACCTTGACAAGGCCCTTAAAGGTGCCGAGGCGGTGATACTCGCTGTGCCGCACGCCGCCTATCTCGACCTCGACCCTGACATGGTGGTGAAGAAGATTGGCCAGCCGGCTGCCATAATCGACTGTTTCGGGATACTGAGCGACGACAGGATCAGGCGTTACTTCAAGCTGGGCTGCGAGGTCAAGGGACTGGGAAGGGGACATATACAGAGGATCAAGGAGGAGACGCGCAAGTCGTGACATCCCCGCAGTAAAACATCAGATGAAACCTTCAAAACCGAGCTCCCGGCAGATGAGCAGTTAGAATTCAGGCTATGTGCCCCCGGGGCAGGAAACCCGGCAAGGCAAACGCCGGAAGCAATAACGAGAAACCCCAAAACAGGTTATCATGAATAAAAAGGTAAATGAACTGTATGATGAATACCGTGACGGCAGGGTGAGCCGGCGGGAATTCATGAAGAAGCTTGCCGTCGTCACCGGCGGCACAGCCGCTGCGGTAATAATAGTGCCCGGATGCAACGGTGCGGCCGCCAGCCGCCAGAAATCAGGTACTCTCAACCTCATCAATGAATTCATCACCTATCCGGGTGCCAACGGGGATATGAGAGCCTATCTCTCCATGCCCGACGGCAAGGAGAAGCTTCCGGGCGTGATTGTCATTCATGAGAACAGGGGACTGGTGCCCCACATTCAGGATGTCAACAGGCGCATGGCCATGGAGGGATTCATCTCGCTGGCACCTGACGCCCTCTCCCCTCTCGGTGGTACACCTGAGGATCAGGATAAGGGCAGGGAGATGATCGGCCAGCTCGACCGCGGGGAGACGGTGAAGAACTTTGTTGCAGCCGTCAAGTACCTGGAGACCCATCCACGCTCAACCGGCAAGGTGGGTTGTACAGGCTTCTGCTGGGGTGGTGCCATGACCAACCAGGTGGCGGTCAACTCCCCTGACCTCGACGCTGCCGTTCCTTATTACGGGTCAACACCGGCACCTGAAGATGTGCCGAAGATCAAGGCAAAGGTGATGGCGCACTATGCAGGCGACGATGAACGAATCAATTCCGGTATACCTGCCTTCGAGGAGGCACTGAAACAGGCAGGCATAGAGTACCAGATCTTTATCTATGAAGGTACACGCCATGCTTTCAATAACGACACCGGGGAGCGATACAACAAGGAGGCTGCCGATCTTGCCTGGAGCAGGACCGTTCAGTTCTTCAAAGATAAGCTGGGAGGCTAGCGACCGCCCTTCCAGAGGCGGGCTACCTCGTGCACGAAAGGAAGGCAGTGGTTGAAAAAATGCTTGTACCCTTCGCAGAGGTAGTTTAATCCCCGCTCACCATCAGGGGTTTTTACAAACCGGTTTTTCGGACACTCGCCATTACACAGATCAAGCACTTCGCATTCGCGACAGTAATATGGCAGTGACCTGTATTTGTCCTCTCCGAAAGCCTTCTGCCGGGGATGGTCAAGCATCTCCGCAAGAGAGAGGTCAGCTATGTTTCCTGTCCGGTGCTCGGCATCCACATAGTGGTCGCACATGTAGAAGTCGCCGTTCATCTCTACCACCGGCACCCCGCCGCATTCAACCCTGAAGATGCAGAGGGTATGCTCCTGCCTGAATGCGCTCCTGAGGGCCTCTTCAAAGATCTGGACCTTCACCCGGCCGATATCCTTCTCAATCCACTCATCGAAGATCGTCACAAGAAATTTCCCGAAATCCATAGGCCTGACGCTCTGCGGCGTTGCCCTGCCCGCACCCCTGCCATCCTCCTCAACCAGGGGGAGGAAGGTGATGTAAGAGGCTCCCAGCTCTTTGAAGAACCGGTATATCTCCAGCGGAGCGTGTACATTGTCGTTGCTTACCACGCAGAGGAATTCGTACGGCACACTGAACCGCCGCAGTATCTCAAGGCCTCTCATTGCCTCCTTAAATGTCCCGCTCCCGTCAGCACGGCTCCTGTTGATGTTATGATATTTCTCCGGTCCGTCAATACTGAGGCCGACATAAAAATTCTCCCTGCTGAGAAATCTGCCCCAATCATCAGTGATCAGCGTGCCATTCGTCTGGATGCCGTTGCGTACAGTGTATCCTTCCGGCACAAAGGCCTCCTGGATGGTCACCACCTTTCTGAAGAAATCGAGACCTGCCAGAGTGGGCTCTCCTCCATGCCATGAGAAGAAAATTTCAGGCTCGGTGGAGGCCTCAATATGCTGCCGAATATAGCGTTCAAGCATATCATCACTCATACACCTGCCGGTCGCGTGTCTGACAATTTCCTGCTTTTCAAGATAATAGCAGTATGAGCAGCTGAGGTTGCACCTGGCGCCAACAGGTTTGACAAATACCTGGAACTCCCGTGATTCTGTTGCCATGGCTGAGGTTCTTGAAGTGTTGCGTTTATAAAAGTGAATATCTGCCTGTCAGGAAATCTGTAAGATATTCGGCTCCTGACTTCATTACCACTGTCTCCTTCTTCCCCTTCATAAACCAGCGAAGGCTCTCAGGCATCTCCACCTCCGTTTCTACCAGGGGCTCCACGGTACCGGTGAACTTTCCCGGATGCGCGGTCTCAACGAATATGCCGGATTTTTCAGGATGCTCCTCCAGGTAACTGTCAAGCCCCAGGCTGGCCACCGCCCCGTGAGGGTCAAGGATATATTCTGTCCTCCGGAACTCCTGCCTGATATGCTCCCTTATCCGGGTGTCGTCAAACCAGTAACCGGACAGAGCCCGGCTGATGCGGTGGAAGTCATCCTCAAACAACCGGGTGAGTCTCGGAAAGTTACCCGGGTTGCCCACATCCATGGCGCTGGCAATAGTCTGCAGGCTCACCGCAGGCCTGAAGATACCGGTAGAGAGATAATCCGGCACCACTTTGTTGATGTTTGTAGCCACCACCAGGTGGTCAATATCGAGTCCCGACCGCCATGCCATGGCTGCCGCTGTGATATTGCCGAAGTTGCCGCACGGCACTGATAGCACCTTTCCGCCACCGGAACGTCCGACAGCGTAGTAGTAGTAAAAGCTCTGCGGTATCAGCCTTGCAATATTGATGGAGTTGGCAGAGGTAAGCCTGATCCTGTTGCCCGTATCCAGCGATGTCAGTATGCTTTTCACCATCGCCTGGCAGTCGTCAAAGGTACCTTCAACCTCTATGGCGGTGATATTCTCTCCCGGCGTTGCTATCTGGTTCTCCTGCAGGTCGCTCACCTTGCCCGAAGGATAGAGTATGATGACATCCACTCCCTCCACTCCCAGGAAGCTGGAGGCTATTGCACCGCCGGTGTCTCCGGAGGTGGCAACCAGCACCACCGTTCTCACGCCGTCATGTGATGCGAAATACCTGAAGCAGCCGGCCATGAACCTGGCACCGTAATCCTTGAAGGCAGCCGTGGGGCCGTGGAACAGCTCGAGCACCTGTTTCCTGCCGTCAATCTCTCTCAGTACCAACGGGAAGTCAAAGGCATCGATGCATATTTGTTCCAGCTCCGCCGGCGGGATATCGTTCCCGACATACCTGGTGCCGATCTCAACGGCTATCTCCGTCAGTGTGAGTTCCGGCAGCCGCTCAAAGAACGACCGCTCCATCACCGGGATCATCTCAGGCATGAAGAGGCCCATGTCGGATGATATGCCCCGTATCACGGCATCGCGGAATCCAACTTTCAGGCGGTGGTCTTTGAGGTTATAGTAACGCATTGACTGAGATATTTATCCGTTCAGCAGATTACCGCACCCCGGCTGCTGACCGGCGAGAGGTATGCCTTAAATCCTATCCCCTCACCGTGCATCACCCTGCTCATGCTCTCCAGCACCGTGCCGGCGGAGGCTTCTCCCCTGCAGAGTGCAAATACCGCAGGTCCCGAGCCGGAGATGCCGGCACCCAGGGCCCCGTTCTCCAGCGCACTTTTCTTCATCGTGCTGAAACCCGGTATCAGCACTGCCCTCCTGGGCTCGGCAACAAAGTCTTCCAGCGACCGGCTGATGAGCTCATAATCTTCGCTGTATAGTCCGGCAACAAGGCCCCCTACATTGCCCCACTGTCGCACCGCCATCTCCAGAGGAAGGTGCCGGTCAAGGAGGTCTCGCGCCACCGAGGTCTTGACCTCGGTATCCGGCAGTATGACCACGACAAACAGCTCCGGCGGCATATGCAGCGGTATGATGTCAAGAGGCTCATAGCTGCGCACCAGCGTGATACCGCCCAGAAGTGACGGCGCCACATTATCGGCATGAGGAGAACCAGATGCGAGCCTCTCACCCTCAGTGGCAAACCCTACCAGCTCGGTGAGAGAGAAGGCATTGTCAAACAGCAGGTTGGCACCGTATGCCACTGCGGCTGAGCTGGCAGCGCTGGAGCCTATGCCGCTGCCAGGATGGATTCCCTTCTCAATGATAACCCTGAAACCTGCGTCGACACCCATGGCTGTGGCCATTGCACGGAGAACGGGCCCGACCACGTTCTCTGCCGGATCGCGGCTCAGGGTGTCACATCCCCTGATATCATCAATAACAACTTTACCCGTCTCCGTCAACTCAAGCTCAACAGTATCAAAGGGCTCATTAATGGCCAGCCCCAGAACGTCAAACCCACAGTTGAGATTCGAGACGGTGGCAGGTGCCTTCACCCTTACTCTCCTTCCCATATTATCATTTTGTGATCTGTAAATGCAAAAATACCTTATGCCGCGACATAGAAGGTGCTTCTGCGTGATTTTTTGCCGGTAGTATCCCGTCAGCTGCCCGATCCATCAGGAGGGATCAGAAATATACAGACATCTGATCCGATTCAAGAGGTTACTTTCGGGCAGAGACCCGGTCGGGCGCATGTAACCAGGAAACATTCATGCCTCCTGTCCGTAAGATGAATGAGGGCCATGATAAAGCTATTATTGCTATTTTTGGTCCTTCACCCGGCTATACCAGTGATAAGGAACTGCATAAATATCATTCTGCTTGCGGCCGTCTCCCTCTCATTGAAAGGACAGACGTTTACCGAAAGCAACCTGCCGATCGTCATCATCACCACTGACGGAGGGGTATCCATTCCTGATGAGCCCAAGGTCAAGGCCTCGATGAAGCTCATCTACCGCGGGCCGGGAGAGCGCAACTATGTATCTGACAAGGACAACCCGGCTTTTCTCGATTATAACGGACGCATCGGCATTGAGATAAGAGGATCCTCCTCGCAGGTCTCCCCAAAAAAGAATTACGGTTTTACTACCCGTATGGCCGACGATGTCACCAACAATAATGTGAGTCTCCTCGGGATGCCGGAAGAGAACGACTGGATACTGGGAGGGATGGTATTTGATACCGCCATGGTGCGGGACTACCTGTGCCACCGCCTCTCTGAGAGGCTGGGCAACTATGCATCGCGGGCCACCTTCTGTGAGGTGATCATCAACAATACTTACATGGGGCTTTACATGCTGCAGGAGAAGCTGAAGGCCGACGACAACAGGATAGACGTTATCAAGATAAAGCCCACGGACAATGCCCTTCCCAATCTTTCAGGCGGTTACATCACCAAGGCGGACAAACTGACCGGAGGCGATACCCCTACCTGGATCATGTACTCATTCCAGAATTCCATTGTTGATTACATCCACGATTTGCCCAAGCCCGGGGATGCAACCACGGCCCAGACCGCCTATATCAAAGGGGAGTTCTTCAGGCTGGAGGCAGCGGCAGAGAACAATGACATCTCCGTCATCAACGGATATCCGGCGATAATCGATATCCCCTCCTTCATTGATTACATGATCGTCAATGAATTCGCCTCCAATCCAGATGCCTACCAGTACAGTACCTATTTCCACAAGGAGAGGAACGGCAAGCTCCGGGCAGGACCGGTATGGGATCTCGATCTCTCCTTCGGCAATGACCTCTTTCAGTGGAGCCTGGACAGAAGCAAGACATACCTGTGGTACTTTGAGGATTACTATTACAATAACGGTTCTACCTTCTGGCGTGATCTGTTTCATAACACCCAGTACAGATGTTATCTCTCAAAACGTTGGAATGAGGTTATTCAGCCCGGTCAGCCTTTTCACCAGGCTTCACTTAACGCCTTCATCGACAGCACGGTAGCGCATATATCCGAGGCCGTAGTCAGGGAGTACCAGCGGTGGGGAAAGAGCGGAAGCCATGCCCAGCGCATTGCCGGTATTAAAACGTTCATGGCCGCACGGACAGAGTGGATCACCTCCAACATAGGGCCATACAGCGCCTGCAGTGATGTGAGCGTACCCCCGCTGGTGATAACGAAGATCATGTATCATCCGCAGACCACACCACAGTTCCCTGACGAGGAAGAGCTGGAATTCATTGAGATCCGGAACAGCGGCACCACAACCGTAAACCTCAGCGGCATCTATTTCCCCGGGACGGGCTTCGTCTACCGTTTCCCGCCCAGCTCCACACTTGCACCGGGACTCTGTGTTATACTGGCCAGCAATGCCTCTGTTTTCCAGTCTGTTTACGGTTTTGCTCCCTTCGGGCAGTTTACCAAGCATCTTTCGAACAGCGGCGAGCCGCTGATTCTCGCCGATGCTTTCGGGAACGTGATCGACTATGTTGAATATTCAGATCAGAATCCCTGGCCTGATGCCGACGGCAACGGCTATTACCTGAAACTCACGGACACGGGTCTCGACAACAGCCTGGCAGAGAGCTGGACAGCATCAAATGACCTTATCACCTCCATAGAAGTGCCTTACGACCCGGTAACCGTTGCCATTTACCCGAATCCGGTCAGGGAGATCCTGTACATCAGCAGTGAGTCGGTGATAACCTCGGTCGACATTTATGACATTAACGGGAGGCTGGTGCTATCGCAACCGGGCGGCAGTGAAACATGTCAGGTTCATGTCGGCAGGCTTGCAGCCGGCACCTATATCCTCAGGGTCACATCCGGTGACAGGTATTACACTGACAGGATCATAAAGAGGCAATGACCTACCAGAAATAGGTTCCGACAGCACCGCCATCAAGGGTGAGAGGAACGGTGAAGCCCCTGAACCTGACATTGAAATTTCTTTTGGAAGGAGTGGTGTTGAGCACTATCAGCACCTTCATGCCGTCAGGAGTTATGAACCCCACATTGGGAAGGCCTCCCGGCATGTTGGTAGCTACCCGCACTGAACCGGGTCTTACGTGTCTGGCAGCATGGGCGAGGATATAATATGCCGGGTTTCTTTTTACACTGTTGCCATTCAGGGTCACGGTACCGAGACACCTGTCGCACCCTCCCTCCGTATGCGGATCATATGAGGGATCGGAGGCCAGGTTCCATTCAAGAACATTTTTGCACCAGTTGCGCGTTGCACCGATGATAAGGTTCTCAACGTGCCATTTGATATCTTCGGCCATATTACCGGGCCCTCCAACCCACTGCTCTGTGAAGTAGAGGTTCTTTGAAGGCCAGGCTTCATGGACGCCGGTGAGGTCGTCAATGGAGCCGCCGTAAAGATGAAAGGCGGAGCCGTCAATATACTGGCGGGCTGCCGGGTCATTGAGCACGGCCAGGGGGTAGTCGGTCCTGTCGGCATTGTGATCATAAATGATGATCTTCGTCGTGATGCCTGCAGCAGCGAAAGCAGGACCAAGATTCTCTTTGATGAAGAGAGCCTGGTCTTCTGCCGTCATCACCATGCTCGGGTTGTTGCCGCCGTACAGAGGTTCATTCTGGATGGTGATGGCATCTATATCTATCCCCTCTGCCTTCATGGCCTGGATATACTTAACAAAATACCTGGCATAGGCATCAAACCACTCACGCTTCAGGCTGCCTCCCACAGAGGCGTTGTTGCTCTTCATCCAGAGCGGAGCTGACCAGGGTGAGCCCATTATCTTTATTGCAGGGTTTACAGCCAGTATCTCTTTCAGCACAGGTATCAGGTCCTCCCCTTCAGGTTCAATGCTGAACCTCTCCATCAGCGGATCGGTCTCCCCTTCGGGCAGGTCATTATATGAGAAGACCCTGTCACTCAGATCAGAGGCGCCGATACTTATCCTGAGGTAGCTTATTCCAATGCCGGTGCCATCGGTTGAGAACAGCTCCCTCAACAGCTCCCCGCGAGCTTCAGCTGTCATATCATTAAGCAGGATGGCACTGCCGCCTGTCAGGCAGTTTCCAAAGCCGTCGATCTCCTGGTATCTCTCAGTGGTATCAACAACAATGGCAGGATCAGTGTTTGCCGCTGTGAGAAATTCCAGCTTCCCGTCGTGCTTCTCAAAGAGAACACCTTTTTGAGGGGAGGTGATCCACGCCTCCACCATGATACCAGTACCTTCTCCGGCGTCCGGACCGTTTTCCGGAGACCTGTTGCAACCAAGAATAAGCAGGGCAAAAATGAATGGCAATATCTTCATTGGTAAAGTTATTTGACCTGGTAAACCCTGACGTAATCTACTACCATCGACCGTGGGAAGATGGAGTCATCAACACCCTGCACTCCTCCCCAGTTTCCTCCGACAGCCACATTGAGCAGCAGGTGGAACCGTTTGTCAAAAGGCCACACCCTATACCCTGTTCCCTCATTCTGAAATGTAAAGTAGTGCTTGCCATCCACATATCCCCGGATCTCTTTCAGCTCCCACTCAAGGGCATAGACATGAAACTCGGAATAGCATGTTGATACGGTTGTCTTTGAGGATTTCTGTGTCCCAATGGTATGGTTATATGCTTCCGTGTGAACTGAAGCGTGGATTACATAAGGCTCCCAACCTACGTTTTCCATAATATCTATCTCGCCGCTGGCAGGCCATCCACCGTATTCCCAGTCGGTGGGCAGCATCCATATTGCCGGCCACATTCCCCTGCCGTCGGGAATCTTTGCCTTCACCTCCACCCTGCCGTACAGCCAGTCGCCCTTACCCTTTGTCCGGAGTCTGGCAGAGGTATAGTCAAACTCCTCAAAATCCTCCTTACGAGCGGTAATGTAAAGAAAGCCGTCTTTCACCTCGGCGTTCTCCAACCTGCTGGCAGTATAGTACTGCAATTCATTGTTGCCCCAGCCGGAGGAATTGCCCTCCGTGTCATAACTCCACTTTGCGGCATCGGGAAGGCCGTTGTAATTGAACTCATCGCTCCATACCAGTACCAGCTCACCACTGTTTGGGTTATCGGGATATTCTTCGGGATCGTTCTCCCCGCTGCATCCTGGCATCAGCAGGAGAACCGGGAAGAAGATCAACATTATTTTTGGTATGGCTTTCATCCGTATAAAGTTTGATTTTTACAGATCACAGTGGAGTCTCCCTATTTGCCAACTGGGTTCATACCTGTTTGTGTTATTCAGACATGGAGGGTTCATATCTTCATATTATGTTACTTAACAATAAACCCTGCATGCAGCCCCTCGTCAGAATTGGGGCCAACCCATACATCAAACTCGCCTGGTTCGGTGAGGGTCTCCCTGCCATTGAAGAAGGCCAGGTCAGCAGCAGTAAGGGTAAACTCCACTTCCGCCATCTCTCCCCTGGGTATGGTAATCCTCCTATACCCTTTCAGCTCCTTGATCGGACGGGTTATGCTGCCCACCCTGTCGCGAACATAGAGCTGTACTATCTCATCGGCATCCCACTCACCGCTGTTGGTCACCCTTGCCTTAACCGTAATGGAACCTGTTGTGCTCATTTCATCATCCGACAAAGTAAGATCACTGTAGTTGAAGGTTGTGTAACTGAGGCCGTATCCGAAAGGCAGCAGCGGAGTGTAACCGTAGTCGAGATGGAAAGACTCGTAGCCCAGTGAGCTCTGGGGATTCTCAACAGGGATCTCGTCTATGGGTGTCCAGGTCGCGTCCGAGGCAGGCCTGCCGGTATTTTTCCTGTAATAGTAGAACGGGATCTGACCCGCGCCCTTAACGAAGGTCACCGGAAGCTTGCCAGAGGGTGATTCCTTTCCGAAGATAAGGTCCGCCAGCGCGGGGCCGGCCATGGTTCCGCCGTGCCAGGCATAGAGAAGAGCATCAGACTCCTTCAGCTCATCACCTATAGCGAGTGGCCGGCCCGCCATGACAATCACAACCAGGGGCTTGCCCGTCGCGGCCAGTGCTGTAAGCAGCTCGCTCTGAGCGCCCGGCAGGTCAATAATGCCCCTGGATTGTCCCTCGCCAGAGAGTATCCACTCCTCACCGATGAACAAAAGGATGGCATCGGACCTCCCGGCTGCAGCCAGGGCAGCACCGAACTGATCCCTGTTTTTGTCGCGACTGTATTTCAGTCCCTGAACATAATTGACCTTCCGGTCCCCGATCATATCCCTGATAGCCTCCAGGGGAGTGACGGAGTTCTCCGACAGTCCGTCGAAGCTCCATGTGCCCATCTGGTCACGCGGAGAGTCGGCCAGTGGACCGATGATGGCCACTGACCTGATTATTTCCGCATTGAGAGGAAGTGTACCGTTATCGTTCTTCAGCATCACGGTGCTCTGCCTTGCCACCTTGCGGGCATGCTCCAGGAAGGCAGGATCAAGGATCTTCTTCTCTGCCTCGGGATCAACATAGGGATTTTCAAATAACCCCAGTTTGTATTTTACCCTCAGTATGTTCTTTACAGCATTGTCAATCTGCTCATTGGTTATCTTTTTCTCATCGAGCAGAGCCTTGATGTTGTCAAAATAAGTGGTGGTAGCCATCTCCATGTCTATGCCGGCAACAATTGCTTTTGCAGCAGCATCCTTTTCATCAAAGGCATAACCCTGGTCAACAATCTGAGGGACGGAAGCCCAGTCGCTGATGACAAGTCCTTCGAAACCCCACTCATCACGCAGTATCTGTTTCAAGATAAACTCATTGGCCGAAACCGGAATACCGTTAAGTTCATTGAACCCTGACATGAATGACAGGGCACCGGCATCTTTTGCAGCTTTGAACGGTTTCAGCACCACATTGCGCAGTACCGGCTCCGTGATATAGGTGGTGTTGTAATCACGACCGGCCTCCGCGAAACCGTAACCCGCATAGTGCTTTGCACATGCAGCTATGGAAGTAGGGTCAGTGAGGCTGTCACCCTGCAGTCCTTCCACCATGGCAGACGCCAGCGTAGAAGCCAGGTAAGGATCCTCACCGCAACCTTCGGCTATCCTGCCCCACCTGGGATCCCATGTGATGTCGATCATCGGAGCAAACGCCCAATTGATACCCTGTGTCGAGGCTTCTGTTGCTGCTATGCGGAAAGCCTGCTTCACTGCCTCAGGATTCCAGGAAGCTGCCATGCCAAGAGGGATGGGGAATATGGTGCGGTATCCGTGGATGACATCCCTGCCAATCAGGAGAGGTATACCAAGCCTGCTCTCTTCAACGGCAATACGCTGAGCCTCATTAACCTTATCTGCCCCGAGGTAGTTGAGCAGTGATCCGAACCTGCCGTCGCGAATGGCTTGTTTGAATTGCTCATTGTCACTGAAATAGCCTTCGAATAGCTGTGACATCTGCCCTATCTTTTCATCAAGAGTCATGCGGGCGACCATCTTTTCAGCCAGGGCATCAGTCCCGTCATTGACGGGGGCCCCTGTTTTGCAGGAATTGGACAGAAGGGCGGTGAGCAGGAATAATACTACAACAGAAGATTTAAGGATATTCATTGATTAATCTCTTATTATTTGCAACTAACAAGTCTCATTGTATGCTTCTCGCAAAAAGTCAATGACCGGGCAAATTTAATAATTTATACCTGACATCAGCAGCGGGAGGCAAATGAACAGGTGGTGCTGCTGCCAGCAGGGGATATAGCTTCAACAGGGATTGCCGATTGATGCCGGTCAGGAAGGAGTCTTTACCGAGACGTTAAGCTGTTTTATCTCACCGCTTCGGTTGAAGATCATGTTGCTGCACCTGAGATCCAATGTATCACCCTCTATTCTCAGAACCCCGCCATCGTAAAACAGTACCTCTATTTCATTGCCTTCCGAAACAGAATAGACTACCGGCACCTGGCAGAAAGTAAAGGCAAGCTGATTGGCAGTCAGATCAACACTCTCACTCATGCCACTGACAGCTATGAATGTGAATTGCCCATCCGATTCGTGTAATTCATCATTATTCAGCAGTGAGGTGTCAAACCTGACTCTGCCCTCTTCAACCACCACGCCAAGCTCCTTCATCCTGGAGATTACATCTTCCTTAACCTGTCCGGTCATCCCGGGCTGCCTGGCGCCCGAATTACCGGGAGTATGAGAATAGGCGTCGGTGGGAAATGCCCCGTATTTTTCAGGCGATTTTTGCACCCCGATGCCTGCCTTTATATCATAATAGTGATCTCTCAGCTGGGCAGACAATGTACTGTCGGCGCCCCCATCGGTTGAAAGAAAGAAACACTCCTGGGCTGCAAGCAGCAGTTTGGATACCATGTGCCAGTATATGCTGCCCAAACCTTCGTAGGCATAGAATGTGCCTGATCTTCCGGTGAATGACTGGTGGTCAAATAACTCCTCATATATTCTCAAGACCATTGTCTTCTCCTTTTCGACCAGCTTACCATATCTTCCGGCATCAAGTGAACTGAGTGCTGACTCCAGAATGCCGGCGTTTCGAAAACTTCCATGGAAATGAACTTCACCTGTAATGTCGCGGGTCACTATGGAACTGTCACCGTCAGCAATCAACCTGGTCAGGAGCTCGGATCCCTGCACCCTGGCTGCCGGGATGTTATTCTTCTCAAAAAACCTTTTCAACTGCCTGTCAGGGTAGAGCAGATAGCTGTACTGGTCAGGCCTGAACAGGTCAGACTGCCTGAGGGAGTTGAGCACATCAAGTGACTCTGAAGCTGTAAGATAACCTGCGCTGAGCACAGCCACCTGTCCCTCCAGCATCTTGTAGAGGTGACGGACAGCTACGGTTTCATTATCATCAAATGATACCAGGTTATAGGAGTGATACAATCCGTCATCGCGCCTGTTCTTTCGTATTGACTCATCGGCATATTCAAGTGACAGCCCCAGGAATTGGGAGAGCTCCTCCATTTTCACCGGTCTCTTTTTTCCGGAGAAGGCATGTTCATAGATTGTCTGGTGGTACCTTGTACCCGCCTCACCCATGGCATCGGCAAAGCTACGGCGCTCCCGTCCGGTGAATCCCTCTTTCAGAAGAGGTGCTCTCTCTTCCAGTATGCCCCGCACAGTTTCAAACAGCTCTTTCACCTCTTCGGAGATCTCAGCAGTTGGAACATCAGACCTGCTGAAGAGATCCTGCCAGAACTTCATAAACCTTCGCAGGTAACAGAGGGTCACCATTGATGCGCCGTTACCTACCAGGGCATTATTGGCATCATTCCACTCAGGTCGCTGTGTATTCATCCATATCCCTGCCTCAGGGATGAAGTTAACCAGCTTGGCCAGTAAGAGCACCAGTATCTTCTCTGTAAGATTTACGTGATAGACAGCCTGGCCGTCAACACTCAACAGACGACCGTCAGAACCGATATCCTCAACAAGGTCATTGATCCTGTTATTCAGCTCCTTATCAAATTCAATGGTATTCTTCGGATCGCGGACAATTTCCGAATAGGGCTTTATCCGATAAGGCACATTGGCATAGGCAAAGACCTCATCTGAGAGCATCCGGTCAATTTTGCCGGGATGATACCTGTCTGACAGTTCAGCCAGTTTCTGCAGGTAGATAATCTGGTGATCCCCCCAGTAGCCTATGTATGACCAGGGGTCATCAGGATCGGGCGATTCCCAGTCGATACCCTCGCGTGTAATACGATAGGGGTTGTAGCCATCGGGCGTGGTGGCGTTCAGGAACTTGCTTATGATGTTTTCGGTGAACTCCGGAAATGATATGCACAGGGCCTCCCAGTTCTGAAAGATATCCCGCCAGTTTCCCTGGAAATCAAATTTCGGAGAGCCATCCTCATTTTTGCTGTCAATCGCGAACTGATTCCAGGGCCGGCTGGGGTCACCGTGACGGCGACTGAAAGTCAGTGGCAGGTATTCGCTAAAAATGCGCATCAAAGTGGCGTTACCGCTCTGCTTTGCCAGGAGGTTCATCTCATGCAGGGAGATATCTGCGCCTCCTGGTGGCAGAAATGCCTCTGCATCAGCCAGAACCCGTTTGTCACTCTTGCTTATAAATTTCAGGAGGTCATCCACGGAAACATTGTAATTATGCAGGTAGATGCCTCCACGCATGATGTTGAAGAGGGTATTCGAGAAATGCCGGGCTGTGCAGAGTTCATCACTGCTTTTCTGCAGGCCGTCAGCCGATGCAACAAATGATACCAGCCTCTCTGTGCCTTTCCGGATGTCTGCACCGATATGCTCTTCAAGGTTATTTCCAGCCCGCAAAAAGTGATCAAGGTTTACCACATCAGTGGTACCCTGATCAACCTCACAGACCATAAACCATTCCTCAGCTTCATGACCCTCGAGCAACAAATCTGCATTCAGCAGATATGCCCCACGCGTGGCCCTGATGTCTGTTTCGGTCTGAACGGGGAGTCCTGATTTAAACCTGTCAATCTGCCTGTCGGAAAGGAGCACCTTGCTCTCTTTCAGCCCGTATGACCATACAGTTGTGGCAATGAGCGATTCGCTCGGTTCTGCCTTGTCAACAGGTATGGAGCTGAGCATGAATAACCCAAGCTTCGTATCTTCGATGAGTTCACTCTTCTTGTATCCATCCAGGAGGTTACTGTATTCATTCTGGAAGTTATAATCTGCACCGCCAGGCAGGATATTTCGTATGCCATCCAGTATGCCGGCCCTGACTGCCTCCCCGTCAA
The DNA here is from genome assembly GCA_964519065.1 of uncultured Rikenella sp. Lineage (GTDB taxonomy): Bacteria > Bacteroidota > Bacteroidia > Bacteroidales > VadinHA17 > SR-FBR-E99. The sequence continues at coordinate 3,506 of CAZFIF010000034.1, read as the reverse complement.
GATTTACCAGCCTTGATCTCCTGACAAACCCATATCTGTCGCTGGTGCACCAACAGTATTGAAACTCCAGTCCGAGATCCAGATTCCTCTCCTGAAAGATGATCTTGTTGCCATAGATGCTCTTGAGCAGGTTGCGGTCTGTGCGGTATATGTTCCCCAGCTCTTTGGAAAAGGGTTGCCACATAAAGGTATGACCACCTTTCTGAACCAGGATTACGGTTTTGCTTCCCGTCAGACCGCAATAGTCATGGATCTTATCATCGGTATAATATGGAAAGAGGGCATGATCACGGTCCTTTCTGCCCGCAGTCAGTGATCCGTTGCTCGAAATAAAGATCCAGTGATCAGAGTCACTTACGACTGTAATGAAGAAATCCGGCATCTGATCGTAGTTGCCGATACGGTAAAACTTCTCTCCGTCAATTTCCAGAAAGCTGCCCTGAACTATGTCATCTGAATTTATCAGGACACTCTGACCCAGTTGTATCTTCTCTCTTTCCATAATGATTCAGATAATTGCTGAATGATGGTTTTGGCTGGCGGTTTTCATAAAAGACGCCCCAGTGTTTTTCCACTTCATCCGGTTCTGAGCTGCCGCCTCCCCCCTTCCATGGTTCATCAAATGCCTCAAACAGGAATGTGGTTACCCGGTTTTTTCCAATCCAGTCGTGGAGATGGATAAGATAGTGCTCCTGGGCATCAAGGCTTACGGCACCCTTTATCAGGGAAGCCTGTTCTCCGGGTCCGGTCTTCCGGGCATTGTAGTTGGTTGCCCAACCCACCTCTCCTATGACAATTACCTTATCGGGATGCATTGGTGTGACCTCCCGGAAATATACCCTGTTCATCCATTCGATGGCATTCCCAAGGGTTATACCATTCCACATTGAATAAAGATGTGTAACAATAAAGTCTATTTCGTCTGCAACCTTTTTGCTTTCAAATGTAATCCAAAAACTATAGTCATCGGCTGTAGTCACCGGGATATTGATATTATTTCTGACCAGCCTGATATAACGGATTAAATCGTTCTGATCCATTCTGTGCGCTGACCAGGTTACCTGTGTCTCATTTCCGACACTCACGGCAACAACTATGTCCGGATATTCGTTGGCAAGGGCGATGCCTTTCATCGCCTGTGCCATGTTTTCCTCTCTTCGCACAGGGATGTCGGTTTCATTTTCCAGCCAGACACCGAGCATTACTTTAATGGGGAGCTTCTTTTTCCTGATAGTCTTCAGTATTCTGGCTGAATCTTCATCAGAACCATACAGTCTGATAAGATTCCAGTAATTCCGGATTATTCGCAGGTCCTCCTCAATCTCGGAGAGAGAAGGGCCTTTCACACCAGGGGCCTGACCTCTACGGTAACAGCCGTAGGAAATTGCTTCACCTATCCATTTGCCTTTAAGGCAGGGCTCGAATTGGCGAATCACAAAGGGATCCTGTCTGACATCAAAGGATCCCGGCAATTGAACTTGAGAGTTCTTCTTCATATAAAAAGGATCTTATGGGAGGAATACTAGAGCTGCACACGCACCGTCTGAACAGAGTTGGCAATAATGGTTATGTCAGCATACTGATCCTTAATCTGAAGTTTATATGAAATATCTTTCTTCGTCGTATTCAACAGCTGCACACTGAGAACATTGTCACTGTTAATGGTCGCACAGGCATGCAGATCATCATCTCCCAGACCATCAGCAGTTTTATATGTCTGTACCGCCCTGTCTCCCGGCCTGATTGTTTTACTGAACTGAGCCAGCACGTAATAGACGGGAGTATAGTAGATATGGTCTGTCTGAGTATTTATCATAATCGGTGCACCGCAATAGTTGCCCACGTGATTCGGTCCGCCGATATGGTCCAGCACAACGTTCCAGTCAATCCATCCGGAGAGCCAGTGATCAATACTGACAATTATGTTTCTTGCATATCGGTGCACCGGAGTATAGACCGGATGGTCCTCGGCCCTGACGCCAGCCCAGGTGGCTGAATATCCCCAGTCCGTGGCATTGTCGTTCCACCAGAATGAATCATTGTCAAACCAATCCTTCTCCATGAAACGTTCCGGATCCGTAATCCCCTGCGGAGCCGGTTTGCCCAGATCATCGATACAGCCTTCGGTATGAATGATCTTTTTGTCCGGGAACTTTGCATTGACTCTTTCAAATACATCTTCATAGACCCTGAAGGTGCTCTCATACCAGTGAACTGCCGTACCATATACATATTCAGATGTCTCGCCATCGGCAAGAATTGCATCTGTCCAGTGTTCAATACCGTCCCTGTTCTGATCGTAGATAAGCAACCTGACATCTGCATTTTCGCCTGATTTCAGTTTCGGTCCCAGGTAATTTCTGATAAATTCATTCTGGGTCTCAGGTGTAAAATTCATACTCTCCCACTGGCCGTTATTGCCATGCGGTTCATTGACAGGCGTTATCCCCCAGATATCCACACCCTCAGATCGGTACTCTGCAAGGTACCTGATAAGATAGTCGGCATAGGTCTCCTCATACTCTTTTTTGAGACTGCCACCGGTTCCCTGGTAATTGTTTTCCGCGGAGCCTTTTATGTACCACTCTTCAATGTCCTTCATCCAGGGCGGGGCAGTCCAGGCGGATGCTACTATCCTCAACTCCTTATCATCCTGCTGGTTCTTGATATCCATTGCCTCCCTGATCATGGGCAACAGGTCGTACTCTTCATCCTTGATGCCGGGAAATTCGGATTTACTGAAGCCCTCAATGTCAGGTGCGACGCTGAACGACTCCAGGCCGATGTCTCCCTCCCTGTCGAGGTAAGAATATTTTCCGTGAACAGAGAAATCACATGCCCCTATATGAGTTCTTGTCAGTGAAAAGTTTGCACCCTCCTCACTGAATATCTTTCTCATGACCTCCCTGCGTTCAGCCGGATCAAGATGCGCGAGTACAAAGGCTGAGGATTCAGTAAAAGAGGAGCCGATTCCGTCGATTGTCTGCTTCAGAACATCAGGTTCTATTTTGATCACGGTGCCGGCGGGTTCGCCCCTGACAAAGCGTACATTATCCTTCAAGGCTATTTTGTCACCGCTCTCTGAGGTGACGTAAATCTCATTCGTTTCCAACAGGCCAGAGTCACATGATAGCATAACAGCTGCAAAGATAATCAGTAGTGGAAAAAAGTATAGTTTGTCCTTCATAACAGATATTTTAAAAGTGCTGGTAATAACTGGCAGGATTGCAGTGATCACACGTATTTCAGGTTCCCGTCTTTATCCCAAATACCCCAGAAAGCTCCTACATCGCCTTCCTTTTCAATCTTCCAGGCTTCGTCAAAGCTTGAAAAATACATAATCTCAATTTTCTCTTCCAGGCTCCATCGCTGAGTGTTGATGAAATATCTAAGGGCATTGTCCATGGAAGGCTCGGAGGCCTTGAATGCCTTTCCCGTATCCGGCCATCCTGTCTCACTGATAACCACCCTTTTTCCCTTCGCAGCCTGGAGCACGCTGAAGTACA
>CAZFIF010000033.1:6267-19160 GCA_964519065.1 uncultured Rikenella sp. | reverse complement strand
GCGGTGCGGACGGGACTCGAACCCGCGACCCCCGGCGTGACAGGCCGGTATTCTAACCAAACTGAACTACCGCACCAAAAGCGATGCAAAATTAATTCAATTTTCCATTCCTCAAAATATTTTATCAATAATATCTCCCGGACCCGCAAACCGTGGTTAGTGATCGTATAGGACGATGTTAAACCACTGATATATACGAGAAACAGTGACGGCAATCCTTTAGGTTTCATATATTTGTTCTTAAACCTGCATATGAAAAATATTTACTTCCAGATAGCAGAGACTGACCCTTTGACGCAGGGGGCCGTTCTTGCCACAGTGACCGCGGCCACCGGATCGACACCCCAGAAACCGGGAAGCTCCGCGATATTTATTAACGGAAAACTTATAGCCGGCACCGTCGGAGGCGGTGTGGTGGAGAACAAGGTGAGGGAATATGCGGGTCAGTGTGCGGTGACAGGCGAGTCGGCCCTGCTTGGGTTTAACCTTGACAAGGATGGGCCTGACCCCGAAGAGGCCCTCTGCGGAGGCACGCTGACAATACTCGTCGACGCTCATCCTCTGAAGCATATAAGCCTGTTCAGGGAGATGCAGGAAAGCATAAGGGAAGGGTTACCCGGCGTGCTGGTCACCAGAATTACTGCGTCGGACGATAGCTCTGTACAGATAAAGCGCTACTGGACCACCGGCAAGACCGACCTGCCGCTGCCGGCAGAGTCGCGCGGCAGGATCATGGAGGAGGCTGCTTCTATTATTACTTCCGGCAGTAAGACAGGATACAGGGAGATAAAATTCCCAGCTTCGAAATCAGCCGGGCCCACCAGATTCCTGCTTGAGCCTCTGTTTCCCCTGCCACGCCTTATTATTGCAGGCGCCGGACATGTGGGCAAGGCAGTGTCACATATGGGGAGGTTGCTGGACTTTGAGGTGACAGTGATAGACGACCGCAGTGAGTTCGCAAACCATAAGAACCTGCCTGACGCCGACAACATAATTGTAAAGGATATTGGCAGTGCAATGACTGACCTGCGCAAGGACAAGGATACCTACGTGGTCATCGTTACCCGCGGACACAGCCATGATGCCGAGGCGCTCAGGCCGTGCATAGGATCGGAAGCCGCATACGTTGGAATGATGGGAAGCAAGGTCAAGGTGGCAACCATGCGCGCGAGATTTATCGATAATAAATGGGCCACAGAGGAGGAGTGGAACGATATCTGCACCCCCATCGGCCTGGAGATAGGATCGCAGACGGTGGAGGAGATATCGGTGAGCATAGCTGCACAGCTCATAATGAAAAGGTGCAGCAGGCAATAGAGGGCCGAGCGTATAATCCCGACATTGTATGCCGGGGTAGCGAAGGAGCCGGGTTGCAGGGAAGGCAAAAATGGGAATAAGAAAAGTATCAGATAATGAACGGTATCTGGGCTATAGTGCTGGCAGCTGGTGAGTCTAAACGGATGGGCTCGCCAAAGATGCTGCTGCCCTGGATGGGGAAGAGCATCATTGAACAGGTGGTTGAGAATGTTCTCTCATCCGGGGTCAGCGGAGCAGTAGTTGTGTTGGGAGCCGCAAGTGAAGGTATTAAGAGTGTTACATCCCGGTATAATGTAGTTCATTGCTATAATGACGATTACCGGAGCGGAATGCTATCTTCGGTGAGATGCGGATTTGCCGCCCTCCCTGAAGACTGTACAGCAGCAGTTGTGATACCGGGGGACCAACCGATGATAGAGCCAGGGGAGATTAACAGGGTGATAGCTGCCGGAATGGAGTCAGGGAAGGGGATAGTGATGCCGGTATACAGGGGCAGACGCGGTCACCCCTTGCTGATTGACATCAGGTACAGGGAGGAGGTTATGTCACTGCCCGAAAGTGAGGGGCTGCGTGCACTTGCTGCACGGAATCCCGCGGATGTGTTCGAGGCTTCTACGGAGGACCAATCGGTGCTGAGGGACATAGATACTCATGACGACTATATGGATGAACTTAAAATAATCAACAAAAGATGGAAGAGACGATCCGATTCAAACTGAACAGTGAGGAGGTAGAGCTGGTTACCGACCCTAACCGGATACTGCTGTGGGTTCTGAGGGATCACTTCGGTCTTACCGGTACGAAATTCGGCTGCGGAATAGGATTCTGCGGTGCATGTACCGTACTGATCGACGATGAGCCGGCAAGATCATGCATGATGCCTGTCAGTGAGGTGGCAGGCAAAAGTGTGATCACCATTGAAGGCCTGGAGCAGGATGGCATACTGCACCCGCTGCAGCAGGCATTCATCGACCATGATGCCCTGCAGTGCGGGTTCTGCACCCCGGGCATGATTCTTACTTCCGCGGGTCTGCTGAAGAAGAATCCCGCCCCCACGCGTGATGACATCATCTCCGGACTGGAAGACAACCTATGCAGGTGCGGAGCACACACACGTATCATTGATGCGGTACAGGAAGCAGCTGATAACATGAAAGAAGGAGAGACGATATGAAGGTGGAAAAACAGGCTGAAAGAGCCGTAATGGCTGAAAAGGGAATGAAAAGAAGAAATTTCTTCAAGATACTGGGAGGTGGGATAGTGCTGCTGTTCAACCCGTTCAGCTTTGGCAGCCTGCTCGCACTGCCCGCTGAGCAGCGCAGGACGCTGACGAAAGATTACAATGCTTTCCTCCACATCGCCGAAGACGGCACGGTGACATGCTTCACCGGCAAGATTGAGATGGGGCAGGGGATTGTCACCTCGCTGCCGCAGATGATGGCCGATGAGCTGAATGTGCCTCTGGAGAAGATGAAGATAGTCATGGGCGACACCGAACTGTGTCCCTGGGATGCAGGCACATGGGGTTCTCTCACCACCCGTGCCTTTGGTCCGGCCATGAGGGCTGCAGCGGCCGAGGCCAGGGCAGTGCTTGTGCAGATGGCCTCAGCGAAGCTCGGCGTGCCTGCAGGGCAGCTCGAGGTGAGAGAAGGCACCGTCATCTCCGTCAGGGATGCTTCTAAGAGCGTTACTTACGGAGAGCTGGCAAAAGGAAAGAGGCTGGAGAAATATCTTGATGTCAAGCCCCCGGTGGAGGATCATACCAAATTCACCGTAGTGGGCAAATCACTTAAACACAGCGATGCCTACGATAAAGTCACAGGCAGGACCAAATACACCGGTGACCTGAAACTGCCGGGCATGCTATATGCACGTTTGCTGAGGCCGCCGTCGCACGGGGCGACACTGGTCTCTGCTGACCTCTCCGGTGCCGAGGCAATCGAGGGAGTCAGGGTCGTTCGCGACGGTGACTTCATCGCAGTGCTGAGTGAAGAGCGTGACCTGGTTGACCTGGCTGTGGTAAGAATAGAAGCCCAATACTCCTATGATGAGATGAAGGTCAGTGATGAGACGGTCTTTGACCACATCAACAAAGGTGAGTACAGGGTCAATGTCGTGAGCAGTGCCGGTGACACTGAGGCCGCACCGACGCTCTGCGACAAGCTATTCGACCAGGAATATCATGATCCTTACCTTGCTCATGCTCCTATTGAAACGCATACGGCTCTTGCCCGTTTTGAGGGAGACAAGCTGACGGTCTGGGCCTCCACACAGTCGCCCTTCGGGCTGCAGGACAGCCTGGTGAGGGAGTTTGGCATGCCGCTGGAGAAGGTGAGGGTGATCACTCCCTTCGTCGGCGGAGGATTTGGAGGGAAGAGTCCTCATCGCCAGGGTATCGAGGCTGCAAAGCTGGCCCGCATTACGGGAAGGCCGGTGATGGTGGTCTGGACACGCGATGAGGAGTTCTTTTATGACACCTTCCACCCGGCCTCGGTGGTGAAGGTGAGATCAGGTATTGACGGCGAAGGAAAGATCATTCTATGGGATTATCATGTCTATCTTGCCGGAACACGAGGTGCCGATACCATCTATGATGTGCCAAATCAAAGGATCACAAGCTACAGGGAAGACCGGGACAGATACCCTGTCCATCCCTTTGGTACCGGAGCCTGGCGGGCGCCCAACAACAACACCAACACTTTTGCACGCGAGACACAGATAGATATTATGGCCGCATCGGCAGGCATTGACCCGCTGGAGTTCCGTCTTAAGAACCTCAGTGATGAGAAGATGAAAGGTGTGCTGAAGGCTGCGGCCGACAGGTTCGGGTACATCGCGGGTAAAACACCTTCGGGAAGGGGAATAGGCATTTCCTGTGGTACCGACGCCGGCACCTGGGTGGCCCATATTGCCGAGGTGAAGGTCAGCGAGAGGACCGGCAGGGTGAAGGTATTAAGGCTGGTATGCGCACAGGATATGGGCCTGTGTGTCAATCCGCAGGGTGCACTGCTGCAGATGGAGGGCTGTCTTACCATGGGGCTCGGGTATACACTCACCGAGGAGGTGAAGTATGAAGGAGGTAACATTAGAGACAGGAACTTCGACAGTTACCAGATACCGCGGTTCTCATGGCTTCCGGAGCTTGACTGCGTTATCATGGACAGGAAGGACCAGCCGCCGCAGGGTGGTGGTGAACCTGCCATCATAGGTGTGGGTGCGGCTGTGGGCAACGCCATCTTTGACGCCACCGGAGCCAGGCTCTTCAGAGTGCCGTTCACACCGGAGAGGGTGATGGAGGCGATGAAAAAGTAATTAAGAATTAAGAATTAAGAATTAAGAATTAATTGGAATACAGGATGTTTTGAAGAAAAAAGGAGGGAAGCGAAAGCCCCCCTCCTTTTCTATACAGTACTTAGAACAGGATTACTTGCCCGTGAGGTACCAATCGTTCTGAATCAGCAGATCATTGACCTCCATTTCCCTGAAGGGAATGGGAAGTATCAGATTCCCGGCATCATAGGCATAACTACCGATGTTCTGCTTCCACCTTTTCAGGTCGTGCAGACGGAATCCCTCCCAGCAGAGTTCAAGGTAACGCTCGTCACGGATCTGTTGCCTGGTAACAGATCCGACATAATGCGGAGCATTGGACCTGTCGCGCACGACATTGATGTCCTGTGTCGGAGTGTTCGGACCAACATCGGCACCCGGGTCCTCAAAGTTGGCCTCGGCTCTGATGAGGTACATTTCAGCCAGCCTTATCATCGGGATGTTAGTATAATAGTCCCCCCACTTGGAGGTATTTATTCCGTTGCTGTTGACGATTGTGCCAACGCCTCTGTAGTACATCCTGGTGATATCGGCAATTGTAAAGTAAGACTCTGTATTCCCCTGGAACATTCCGCGCTCGTCAGCGGGATCAAACCTGTTGAGAAAAACCTGCTGGATCTCATAATCTCCCCTGCCAGCACCGTTGAGCGAAGCGTACATCACGGCAAGCCACGGGTTGTTTGAAGCGACATTGTTCTGAAATGCAAAGATATCCTCCGGTGAATTGCTGTTATTGTTAAAAGCTTTCAAAGGCGTGCTTGTCAGTGAGAATAAGCCGGTTTGAATTACATAGTTTGCTTCGGCAGCAGCGGCTGCGTAGTTGCCCGTTTGAAGATGCATCCTGGCAAGGATTGCCCTTGCAGCGAGCGATGTGGCATAAACGTCGTTCTCTTCCGGGAGCAGATCACGTGCTGCTGTCAGGTCACTCAAAGACTGGGTGTAACACTCTTCAACAGTATTCCTTGGCACCGTGACAGCATCGGCAACATCTTTGGTCGGAGTGAGCACAAGCGGTATCCCGGGTTGGCTGTTTGCGCCACCGGCTTCATAAGGCAATCCGAAAAACCTCGTCATCTCAAAGATCACCCATCCTCTTAAGAAACGTGCCTCTCCTTCAACCAGATCACGGTCTCCTTCATCAAGAATGGCAAGTGTCTCGGGATCCAGAAGCGTGTTGCATGTATTTACAAGCTTATAAGCCTGGATCCAGGTGTTTTCTACATAACCGTTTGTAACGGTTGCCTTCTTATCGATGAATTCTCCAGGCTCTTCATAGGTTCCCAGGAAAAGCATGTCACCGGTAGATGCATAGAGTTCACTTATCTCGTTAAACCCGGTTCCGAATATGGATGAACTCCTGGCATCAAGATATGCACCCACGAGGGTTGCCTTGATGTTTTCAGGTGTTGTAAGTGCAACAGCTGCATCGATAGACTGCTTAGGCATCAGTTCAAGCTTCTCGGTACATGAGAAGAGCAGAGTGAACATCGGAACCAGCAGTAACAATTTTTTGGTATTGGAAATTATATTTTTCATGATCATTGCTGTTAGGAGTTAGAATGAAAGGTTTATACCGACGGTATAAGTCCTTGCCTGAGGGGCAGTGTAGAAATCGTATCCCTGTATGATATTGGTGTTCTGGGCAGTACGGCCGACGCCGGTGTAGTTTACCTCGGGGTCCCATCCCTTGTAATTGGTAAACGTATAGAGGTTCTGGACACCTGCGTACAGCCTGACAGAAGACATCTTCATCCGGGAGGTAAGAGCCTTTGGCAGATTGTATCCGAAATTGATGCTTCTTATTCTTATATAAGAGGCATCAGACAGGTACCTGCTTGTGGTTTTGGTCCCGTTGCCCTCACCCAGACGTGCCTGAGGTACATCAGTGATATCGCCCGGTTTCTGCCATCTGTTCATCTGGTCTACTGTCTGGTTGTCCCACCAGTCAGCGTTGGCAGACTGATAGATGCCGGCACCGTTGTACACCATATTGCCGTAGACAAAGCTAATCAGGACATTCAGATCAAAACCCTTGTATTCAAAGTAGTTGTTAAAACCACCGGTGAAATCAGGATTTGGTGATCCTACTATCTGAGGTTCAGCGAGGTTGAAGTTATTTGTTGTCTCATTACTGTCCGGACCAACAAAATAAAGTGCATCACCGTTGGCAGGATCAACCCCGGCATATTTTACAAGTTTGAAAACCCCGATGGGCTGTCCCTCTATTACATAGTTAATTCCATTGGGGGTTATCTCCGGACCATTTATATCAATTATCCTATTCCTGTTAAATGCCATGTTGAAATCAGTTGTCCAGACAAAGTCACCTGACAAATTATTTGAGTGAATCATTAATTCGAGGCCCTTGTTTTCAAGTTCTCCGACGTTGCTCCATACCCCCGTGAATCCGGAGGTCGACGGAAGAGTACGGTATAGGAGCAGATCAGTTGTCTTCTTTTGGTAATAGTCGATTTCGCCGGTTACCCTGTTCTTGAAAAACCCAAAGTCAAGACCGATGTCTGCCTGTGCCGTGTTTTCCCATCCAAGCTCCCGGCTCTGAAGCTGTGTTGCCTCAAGGCCGTTTCTGCCGGCATAGTTGACACCTGTATACAGGGCCAGGTGAGCATAGTCAGGTATACCGGAGTTGCCGGTTAATCCGTAACTGGCTCTTACTTTCAGATAGCTGAGAACGTCCTTGATCCCTGACATGAAATCTTCCTGTGTCAGAATCCATCCTGCCGATGCGGCAGGGAAGAACCCGAATCGATTGTCAATACCGAATCTTGAAGAGCCGTCAACGCGACCGCTGAGAGTGAAAAAATACTTCTCATTGATTTTGTAGTTTGAACGTGCAAAATATGAGAGATACGAGTTGGCATTTTCAAAGCTTGTGAAGACGGTAGCTTCGGCAGCATTTTCAATATTCTGAAAATCATCAGTAGGGAAACCCTTAGCCTGGATATTTGATCCTGTGGTATTTGACTCCTGGTATGACATACCGCCCACAATGTTAAGATGGTGTACGCCGAAGGTTTTAACATATGTCAGGTAGTTCTCCCAGTTATAGTTCACAACCCTTACCGAGCGGTTCTGTGCCTCACCGGCGGGACCGCCGGAGATCGTCAGGCGACCCCAGTAGTTTTTCTCTCTCAGGTCCATTATATCGGTTCCGAATTCACTTTTGAAAGAGAGGTCTTTAAAAATGTTATATGAAGCGTAGAAATTTGCGAGGCTCCTGAAGGAAGTCTGATTGTTGGAACCGTCTCGCAATGATATGAGGCCGTTATAATAGATTGTGTTGGTGTTATATTCACCCGTTTCAGGGTCAATTACGGGAGTGAGGGGCGACTGCGCTACCAGCTGCAGTGGAGTCGCATAGGCATTATCATTTTCAACCCTCAGCATCTCGGTTCGGATAAGATTCATCTGAACACCGAAGCTGAGTTTTTCTGTTGCTTTCTGATCCAGATTTAACCTGCCGCTCATCTTTTTCATACTGTTACCCCTCAGGATGCCTTTTGTGTCATCATAACTTACTGCCGAATAAAAGGTAGTATTGTCACTGCCGCCTGAGGCAGACAGGTTGACTCTGTTGACTGATCCCTTCTGAAAGGCTTCCTTCTGCCAGTCGGCATCATATCCGTCGTCCCACAGCGGACCGATAAAATATTCAAAGAATTCATCCTTGGGCAACCAGTCCCATACTAATCCGTCGACTGTTATATAGTCTATTGCTTCGTTAAACAGCTCAAGGTACTGGTCTGCATTCAACCAGTCGATAAGGTGGCTGGGCTCACTTATGCCTGTTGTATACTGAAGATCAAATTTTGTCTCTCCTGTCTTTCCCCTCTTCGTAGTAATAATTACGACGCCGTTCGAAGCCCTGGAACCGTAAATTGCAGCTGCTGAGGCATCTTTTAGGATCTGGATCGATTCCACGTCGGTCATTGCCAGGTCAGCAAGGGGGCTTGTAGGCTGGTTGTCTTCGTTTGAGAGATTTTCAGTAGTGATGGGCACACCGTCGACGACATAAAGCGGTTGGTTATTTGCCGACACTGATGATGATCCCCTGATCCTCATCTTGATAGTTTCTCCAAGCTTGCCGCTTGCCTGCTCAATGAAAACACCCGAGGTCTTTCCCTGTATGGCAGATTCAAAGCTGGCTGTGGGCATTTCTGCGATACCCTTGGTCTCAACCTTTGTGATGGCACCGGTCAGCTCACGCTTGATGGCCGATCCGTAGCCAATTACAACAATCTCATCAAGGCCCACATTGTCGTATTCAAACTCCACGTTGATCACGCTGCCGTCGCCAACGGGAATTTCCTGTGTCTTCATTCCGATGAACCTGAAGACGAGAATATCGCCAGGAGCGGCGTTTATTGAGTAAGTGCCATCCAGGCCGGTTGCTGTACCGCCTGATGTGCCTTTTACCTGGACGGTAGCCCCGATTACGGGCTGTCCATCAGTAATGTCAATGACCAGTCCTGTAATGGTTCCGGACTGCCCGACGGCATTCAGCACCATCACTGCTGAGATCAATACAGTAAAAAGTAATTTTCCCATGGTTGAAATGTTAGAGTTAAGTTTAATCAATCTCTATAAAGACCGGTGAAAAGTCAATATGCCGCATCGGATTACGTTATTTTTACGTTAACGGACTAAAAAAATGTAATGCTACAGACCTGTAGCAGGCTGGGTTTACGTCGTTTACCGTAGGAAGAAACTAAAATTCACGTTTCCGTATTTTCTGTGTTCGGTGAGTGACGGGTGTTGGGAGAAATCGACTGATCTGGGGTGTTCAAGGATGAAGAGGGAGGCTGGGGTCACTGCAGCGGAATGCAGAACCATGTCGGGTATCATCGTCAGCCACTTAAGGGCATAGGGTGGGTCAGCAAAAATAATATCATATTGCTTGTGACAGATCTTTAGCCAGTCGCGTACATCCAGCCGGTGGACCTTTGCTGAGGTGAGTTCAAGGCTCCGGAGTGTGCGGCGGATAAATTCACAGTTACGTCTGTCTGTCTCCACGATATCGATGTCGGCGGTACCCCGGGAGGCGAACTCGTAGCTTATGGCTCCGGTTCCGCCAAAGAGATCCAGAAGAGATATCTCAGAGAAGTCATATCTGTTATCGAGGATGTTCAACAGCCCTTCCCGGGCAAAGTCAGTTGTGGGCCGGGCCCTGAATCCTGCCGGTGGCTCAATAAGTCTGCCCTTGAGTCTCCCTCCGATTATTCGCACGATGATGCCGTGAAGAGATTGAGCCAGCGGTGGAGATGCACCTCATTCATTACATAGCTGAAACTGTGCTTGATCAGGGGAGTGGAGAATTTAATGTTCTCAGCAAAGTTCAGCAGTGAGATATGGCTCTCACTGTAAGGCTCAACCGTTCCGCTGATATGAATCGTCTCTTCCTTTGCGATGCCCCTCCTGTCGAGTACGTTGAAGAGAAAATAGCCAGTGTCAGTTACTGCGGAGCATGCAAAGCTGTTGCAAAAGACAAGGTTCCGGTTCTCAGCTATGATGACCGTGATAAAGCTCTTTTCAAAATGAAGGTGGATATACCTGTCGTCGGAGGTCCGGCAGGCAGCCGAGACATGGTGAAGCAGAGGCCTGGTGTGGTGCCATGGGGTGACTTCCCTCCACCGTGAGGCAAGCTGTTCAATCACATCCTCTTCTGCAGAGAAAAGCACAATGCCGTCGGGAAAATCAAGCCTGTTGGAGAAGACCGCCGTCTCTTCCGTGGAGTGATGGTTGAAGCGGAAGTAATCCTCCTTCAGTGCAGGCTCATAGACGGGTGCGGGTACCATCGTATAGCGCAGTGAAGGGACGGTGATGAACACCTTTCTGTATTTTCTTTTCAGGAAGTCATCAGACTCAATGATCTCGTTGATTGGCCTGAGGGCTGTGTCATCAGGAATACCGCGCGGGTAGTGTCTAAGCATGACATACTTGCCCCGCAGGAGGTCAAGCACCGCCAGTGAGACGCCCTCTTCAGAAAGCTCGAGTGTAAGGTCGTAATTGTCTGTCGCGTTTATGTCGAGGGTCTCGTCAAGGAGCTCCAGGGGATATAGCTGCGACCTGCTCATCAATCCTCCCAGTTCCCGGCATTGTTATTGGGCACCTTCACGTCACCCACCTTCATGCCCGGAAACCCGGTAATTTTAGTCCTCTGATCATTGTAGTTAACCACCAGCTGGCGGTCAAGGTCGCTCAGGAAGACATCGTTGAGGACGTAGGCTTCGAAGACGTTGACCATCACCATTGATGTGGTCATCACCCTGCCCGCCGACATCTGGAACTCCGTATTCTCCATCCCCGGAACGAATCGCAGGTCTTCGATGAGATAGCCCTGGTAGAATATTGAATCACGTACCGGGATGTAGCTTGTATCCCTGCTGATGAGTCCTCTCTTAACGGCCTCCCGTTCGCTGGTGATACCCTCTGCTATCATCTCGTCAGTGAGTGCGCCGCGCCTGAAGACGAGAGGCAGGGAGTCGGTCTTAAGGAATGTTATCAGTGTGTCAAAGCTTCCTGTATAGTAACCCTTGACTGACTTGAAAGCCTCCTGGGCAGTACGGATGTCGATAAGCCGTTCTTTGATAGCCGTTTCCCTGGCATCCTTTTCCCTGTTGAAGCGGATAGGTTCCATGATGCTCTGGATGAGGAAATAAGCCAGCACAAGAATAATCACTGAAAATACGATGTTGAGAGCCGTTTTCATATTTTTCCGATAGATTGTTGAGTAACTTTGTGCAAATTTATAAAAAAAGCAGACCGGTATACGGATTGTTGGAAGAAAATGAGGAAGGAGAATATCTGCAATCTTCTGGAAAAGAATCTGGGATACATACCTACCGCGGATCAGTCCGACTGCATGCGTCTGCTGGCGGAATTCATTGTTGCCAATACGAATGATGTGATATTTCTGTTGACCGGGTATGCGGGTACAGGCAAGACAAGCATCATCGCCTCACTGGTGAGCACTCTCACCACGCTGCGGCAGAAGTCTGTTCTTCTTGCGCCCACAGGCAGAGCTGCCAAGGTGCTGAGATCCTATTCAGGTCAGGAGGCTTACACCATCCACAGGAAGATATACAGGCAGAAGTCGGCCACTGACGGAGTCGGTAAATTTGTCCTTGACCGCAACCTTCACAAGGATACCTACTTCATTGTTGATGAGTCGTCTATGATTCCCGATGAATCCTCTGAGGGCTCTATGTTCGGCAGCGGCAGGCTGCTGGAGGATCTGCTGGAGTACGTCTATACAGGACGGGACTGCAAACTCATTCTTGTGGGTGACATGGCACAGCTGCCGCCAGTGGGATCGGTAGTAAGTCCGGCGCTGGATGAAGAGGTTCTGCGGGCCACCGGTTTTGCCCTCGAGACCTTCGAATTGCGTCAGGTGATAAGACAGAGCGAGGGGTCCGGCATACTGATGAACGCTACTGCCGTCAGGCAGCAGGTTAACGACGGCGACCTGTCAGTGCCGGAGCTGGTGCTGCAGCCGTATGATGATATTGAGAGGCTGAGCGGAAATGACCTCATAGACAGGCTGAGTGAATCATATGACAGGTGCGGTACCGACGGCGCCATTGTGGTAGTCAACTCCAACAACCTGGCCAACAGGTATAACCAGGGAATCCGCAACCGTGTCTTTTACCGCGAGGAGGAGATAAGCACCGGTGATATCGTCATGGTTGTCAAGAATAACTATTACTGGCTCAGGGATGAGGCGGAGGGTTCCTTCATTGCCAACGGTGATATCGCAGAGGTACGGAGGATAAAGAAGTTTGAGGAGATGCACGGCATGCGCTTTGGGGAGATGACCCTCTGGTTTCGTGATGCGGAGCTGGAGATCGATGCCAAAGTGATGCTTGACACCCTGACGCTGCCCACCCCGTCACTCTCATCTGAGAAATCGCGTGAGCTATATTTCTCAGTGCTGGCTGACCATCCTGGCATCAGGTTGAAGAGAAAACAGTATGAGGCGGTCAGGGATGATCCCTATTACAATGCCCTGCAGATCAAATTCGCATATGCCGTCACCTGTCACAAGTCGCAGGGCGGACAGTGGGAGCGGGTCTTCATTGACCAGGGAATGTTCAGCAGGCAGGAGCCTACGATTGACTACCTGCGCTGGTTCTATACGGCGATGACAAGGGCGACGGAGAAGGTGTACCTGGTAAACTTTCCGGAAAGCTATTTCAGGCAGTAGCCAATAGTCAGCCGGCAGTCGGCAG
>CAZFIF010000033.1:0-6167 GCA_964519065.1 uncultured Rikenella sp. | reverse complement strand
CGGTGTCGGCCAGCTGTGTGAGGGCTACGGTGGCTGGAAGCAGTAGGTAGTAATAGTGCGGGGGTTCTGTGCAGTTTGACTATATTTGCGCTTTCTCCGACGGGTGGAAATCACTGAGAAACTTACATACCGAAGAATATTTCTCTTCTGGGGGCCACTGGCGCTCACCTGGCTGATGATGTCTGTTGAGCAGCCGTTCCTGATTGCCTTCATAGCCCGGTTGGGTGACGCTAAGCTCAACCTTGCCGCCTTTGGCATAGCAGGGTCATTTGCCCTTATAGTTGAAGCCCCGATAATCATGCTGATGAGTGCCTCCACCGCTCTTGTCACCGGGCGGCACTCCTACCTTAAACTGAAAAGATTCACGGACATCCTGAATGCCGGCATTACCGGAGTGCAGCTTGTCATTCTGATCCCCCCGGTTTTCAGATTCATTGTTACGGATCTTATGGGAGTGCCCGAAGATATTACCAGGCTGGCTCACATCGCCCTGGTTATTTTCCTGCCATGGGCTGCGTCTATCGGTTACAGGAGGTTTTACCAGGGGATACTCATCAGGCATAACCTTACAAGAAGGGTGACATACGGGACCATGGTCAGGCTGCTGGTCATCGTAATAGTGGGACTAATACTCTATTCTGCAGGAATAAACGGGGCATATGTCGGCGCCGGGGCCATGTCGCTGGCGGTCATGACAGAAGCAATAGCAACCAGGATGATGGCCTCGGCCACCCTGAAGAGACTCCTGCAGACAGAAGACCTCGAGAACGGCCATATGGGCCTCAGATCGATCACCAGGTTCTATTACCCGCTGGCTCTCACCTCGATACTGTCCCTCGGGGTGCATCCGTTTGTCACCTTCTTCCTCGGCAGAAGTTATATGGCGGTGGAGTCGCTGGCAGTACTTCCCGTTGTCAGTTCGCTGGTATTTATCTTCAGGAGCATGGGACTGTCATACCAGGAGGTAAATATTGCTCTGATAGGGCGACAAAAACAGAACTACGGGCTGTTAAGGAATTTTGCGGTATATCTGGGAATTATAGTATCAATACTGGTCACCCTGCTGGCATTCACTCCTCTTGCCGATCTATGGTTCATAAACGTTTCGGGACTAACCAAGGAGCTTGCCGATCTCTCATACCTGCCGCTACAGATAATGATATTATTGCCGGCACTGACAGTTCTTCTGAACTTCCAGAGGTCGCTGCTTGTAATAAACGGCACCACGGGCCCCATATCAAAGGCTACGGCGGTGGAACTCATCACCATAATCATAGTCCTGCTAATCTGTGTGGTATTCCTTGATATGGCAGGGGTGGTCGCTGCCGCCATCGCCTTCACGATCGGCAAGTGCATGTCTACCCTATACCTGGTTCCGAGGCAGGCAGCTGCCGTAAAGGGATGGAAAGTGTGACATCTCCTTAATCTTCAGGGGTTTGATGCAAGAGTGGATTCCGGGTTATGAGAGCCAGAGAATCTTGCCCCGTAATCAAACCGCTCCTGCTCTGCGGGTGTCTTAGGCGGGTGTCTTACTCTCCGATGATTTTTACCAGTATCCGCTTGCGGCGCTTGCCGTCGTATTCGCCGTAGAATATCTGTTCCCAGGGACCGAAGTCGAGTTTGCCTTCCGTGATGGCCACCACCACCTCACGGCCCATCAGCTGACGCTTCATATGTGCGTCGGCGTTATCCTCGAAGCCGTTATGCCTGTACTGCGAGTGAGGTTTCTCAGGCGCCAGCTTCTCGAGCCACACCTCAAAATCATGATGCAGTCCGCTCTCATCATCATTGATGAACACCGCGCTGGTTATGTGCATCGCGTTGACCAGCACCAGCCCCTCCCTGATGCCGCTTGCGGCCAGGCACTGTTCCACCTGTGGGGTTATGTTGAGATAGTCTCTTCGGTTCGGGGTCTCAACCCACAGCTCTTTGCGGTATGACTTCATAGTTTCATATCAGCTATTACATTGTCAATCCTCATCTCAAGTATCTGCCACAGCTCTTCAAACCGGGTTACATCACTCAGCTCTGTGTTGGCGCTGAAGTAGAATTTGATCTTCGGCTCGGTGCCGGAGGGTCGTACGGAGATCTTTGTTCCGTCGGCCAGAAAGAACTGCAGCACGTTTGACTTCTCCATCCGTAGGGGTGTTTTCTTACCGGTGACAAGGTCAGTTGACACCAGTGACAGGTAATCGTTGTACCTGACCACTTTGCAGCCGGAGATCACCTGTGGCGGGTTGTTGCGGAATCCTTCCATCATACTCTTTATCTCTGCCGCACCCTCGGCGCCCTTCCTCACAACATTAACCAGCTTCTCGCGGTAGAGACCGTACTCTGCATAGATGTCGAGCAACAGCTCCCACAGCGACTTTCCGTTGTCACGTGCCCAGGCGGCGGTTTCGGCAATAAGGGTAATGGCAGAGACACCGTCCTTATCGCGGACATAGTCGCCCGCAAGGTAGCCGAAGCTCTCTTCGCCGCCGCCGATATATTTTTCCTTACCCTCGAGATCGCGCATCAGCTCGGCGAAGAACTTGAATCCTGTCAGCACCTTATACGACTTCACCCCGTTCCTGGCAGCTATGCTCTCCAGGAGATCCGAAGTGACAATGGTGTAGATAATATATTCGTTGCCTTTCAGCTCCCCGTTCTTTTTTTTCCGGGAGATAATATACCAGGTGAGCAGTGCGCCGGTCTGATTGCCGTTGAGAAGTATAAACTCACCGGAGGGTTTTCTGACGGCCACACCCAGGCGGTCGCCGTCGGGGTCAGTGGCCATGACCAGGTCAGCACCCTTCTCCCCGGCCAGTGCCACAGCCATTGACAGTGCGTCAGGTTCCTCAGGATTGGGAGAACGGACCGTCGGGAAGTTGCCGTCGGGTACCGACTGCTCCTTAACCGTGTGCACATTAGTGAAGCCGTACATGGCCAGTGCCTCGGGGACAATCTTATAGCCGGTTCCGTGGAGCGGGGTGTAGACTATGCCTATGTCATGATGGCGTTTGATCACATCCGGATTGATGCTGAGAGCCTTGACTTCGGCAAGGTATTTATCGTCAGTCTCTTTGCCCAGCATAATGATTTTTGATTCGTCACCATCGGTTTTGATCTCACCCACCGACCTGATTTTGCGTACCTCTTCGATAATGCCCTTGTCATGGGGCGAGACCACCTGTCCGCCGTCGTTCCATGATACCTTGTAGCCGTTGTACTCCTTCGGGTTGTGTGAGGCAGTGATGTTGACCCCGCCGTCGCACCCGTACAGCCGTATGGCGTATGAGAGTTCAGGTGTCGGCCTGAGTGACTCGAAGAGGTATGCGGTAAAGCCGTTGGCAGTAAAGATGTCGGCTGCCACCCTGGCGAAATGGCTGCTGTTGTTGCGGCAGTCGTGGGCGATAGCCACCTTGATTGCTGAAGGATTGGCAGCATGTTTCTTAAGGTAGTTTGCAAAACCCTGGGTAGCCATCCCGAGGGTGTACCTGTTCATCCTGTTGGTGCCGGCGCCCATGATGCCGCGCAGTCCCCCGGTGCCGAACTCAAGATCCTGATAGAAGGCATCGATGAGTCCTTTTTCATCATTGTCAAGCAGGTTTTGTACCTCCCTGCGTGTGGGTTCGTCAAACTCTTCACCAAGCCAGGAGGTGGCTTTCTTCCTGATTTCGTCACTATTGATCATATGCGGTTGATTTTTGAGATGCAATTGTTAAGGCTGGTCCGCCAGTGCGGTATGGTAAGGTTATAATGTTCCCTGATCTTGCTCTTGTCGAGAACGCTGTATGCCGGTCTTCTGACCTTCGACGGGAACTGCGAGCTCCTTACCGGTAAAACCTTGCAGGCCGAACCGGCGGCTGCCACGATCTCTGTGGCCAGGTCATACCAGCTGCAGACCCCTTCGTCAGCATAGTTGAAGATGCCGGGCACGAAGAGGTGCCTGTTCTGAATGACGCCGCTGATGATGTCGAGGATTGCTGCCGCCAGGTCTGCCGCATATGTCGGTGACCCTGCCTGGTCAAGTACTACGCTGATGCTCTCTTCTGAACCTGCTTTCCGCAGGATGGTTCTGACAAAATTGCTGCCATATGAGGAGTAGAGCCATGAGGTGCGGATGATAATTGTGTGGGGCCAAACCATGGCTGCCCTCTCACCGGCAAGCTTGCTGCGGCCATAGGCAGAGACAGGCGATGGCGTATCATCCTCGGACCAGGGTACGGGGCTGGAGCCGTCAAAGACATAATCGGTGGATATGTGTATCAGCCTGCAGTCAGTTCCCGGCAGGGCTCTGACGATATTTTCAACACCCTTGCCGTTGATAAGGGTTGCAGCCTCCTCTTCATCTTCAGCCCTGTCAACGGCGGTCCAGGCTGCACAGTTGACGATCCATGAGGGAGATAGTTCAGCAATGAATGCAGAGGTCGAATCAGGATTGGTGATATCGAGCTCGTTCAGGTCGGTAAAGACGAAGTTATACCCGCTGTAGCGGGCAGCTCTCTCTCTTATCTCGCTGCCGAGCTGTCCGGATGCACCGGTTACCAGGATGGTTGTCATTCATTAAAGATAAAGTTTGTTTCAATATCCCTGAAGAGCGGTTGCCTTAAATCTTTAGGGCTGATTATCTCACTGCCCTTCTCAATCATCCAGTTTATGCCGAGGGCGGGGTCCATGGCGTTTATGCCCCGCTCATGTGCCACGGAATAATTGTTGTCGCATTTATAGAGGACGATAGCCTTCTCGCTCAGTACTGAGAAGCCGTGTGCAAACCCCTGGGGTATCAGAAACTGCAGCTTTTTTTCCGAGTCTATTATCAGTCCGTACCACTTACCGAAGGTGGGGGAGCCTCTGCGAAGGTCAAGGGCCACATCATAGATGCGTCCTTCGATGACCCTGATGAGCTTTGCCTGGGCAAACGGCTCTTCCTGGTAATGCAGTCCGCGTATGACGCCTGCTGAAGAGTTTGATTCGTTGTCCTGTACAGGTTCATAATCAACCCCGTTGTCACTGAATTTGCGCTTGTTGTAACTCTCGAAGAAGTAGCCGCGCGGATCATTGAACACGTCCGGTTCAATGATCCGGAGACCGGGGAATTCGGTTTCATGTACTCTCATGTCAGTGTTGGTCGTTTGCCAGTTTGAGCAGGTACTGGCCATACTGGCTTTTTGCCAGGGGTCTGGCCAGCTCCACCAGCTGTTCCCTGGTGATGAAGCCGTTCTTATAGGCTATCTCCTCGATGCATGAGGCACTCAGCCCCTGTCTCTGTTCAAGTGTTGCAATGAAGTTGGATGCCTGCAGCAGGCTGTCAAAGGTACCGGTATCGAGCCAGGCTATCCCGCGTCCCAGGAGTTTCACCTCCAGCAGTCCCTCATCAAGATAGAGCCTGTTGAGGTCTGTTATCTCCAGCTCGCCGCGGGGAGATGGCCGGAGCGTCCGGGCGCGCGATGCCACCGTGTTGTCATAGAAATAGAGTCCGGTCACGGCATAGTTTGATTTCGGCTTCTGCGGTTTCTCCTCGATGCTCACCGCCCTGAAACTGTGATCGAATTCGACGACGCCGTAGCGCTCCGGGTCATTGACAGCATAACCGAATACCGCAGCACCTCTTGTGAGATTGGCTGCCTCCCGGAGTATGGTGCCCAAACCATGTCCGTAGAAGATATTGTCTCCAAGGATCATGCAGACGTTGTCGCTGCCTATGAAATCCTCCCCGATGATAAATGCCTGTGCCAGCCCGTCGGGTGATGGCTGCTCACGGTAAGAGAACCTCATTCCCAGCCTGGAGCCGTCGCCCAGCAGGGAGCGGAAGCTCGGGAGGTCCCGTGGCGTGGAAATCAGAAGCACATCGCGTATCCCGGCAAGCATCAGCGCCGAGAGCGGGTAGTATATCATCGGCTTGTCATATACGGGCAGCAGCTGCTTGGAAACGGCCTCGGTAATGGGGTGAAGCCGGGTGCCGGCCCCGCCGGCAAGAATAATCCCCTTCATGAGCAAAAAAATTAGTTATACAAAAGACAAAAATAGAAAAAAGGAGCAATCTGAACGTTGAAGGTCCCTCATCGCTCCCTGTTAATTCTTAACGTCTGAAAATCTGCTTATTGTTCTTTTGCTGAATAAAAAAATTACTATCTTTGCAAGCAATTTTTAAACAACATAATGTCTAACTTATTAATTTTCAA
>CAZFIF010000032.1:13730-19504 GCA_964519065.1 uncultured Rikenella sp. | reverse complement strand
AGAGAGTGGTGCTGCCCAGCAGGAGGGCAGGACTCTACCTCGCAAAATACCTCTCGCAGCTTAGTGACAGGCCCCAGTGGTCGCCGGTGATGCTAACGGTGAGCGAACTGTTTCAGTCGCTGACAGAACTCAGACCGGCAGATACCGAGACACTGATATTTGAGCTCTACCGCGTCTACAGGAAAAGGTACGGCGAGGAGATGAGCTTTGACGACTTCTGGCCGTGGGGCGAAGTCATCATCAGTGACTTCAATGATATTGACCTCTGGCTTGCCGATGCTGATAAGCTATACAGCAACATCTCCGAGCTGAAGGAGATAGACGCAAGATTCGGCGGACTGACAGATGAACAGAATGAGATCATCAGGGGATTCTGGAAATCGTTTAATCCCGGGTCGGCTGAGAGCGAGGCTCGGTCAAGGTTCCGTTCGGTGTGGCAGAGGCTCGGACCTCTCTTCAACGATTTCAAAATGGCAATGAAGGAGAAGGGAGTGGCAGGAGACGGCATGCTGTGCCGCGATGTGGCTGAGAGAGCTATGGCCGGCACGCTGAAGGTGCCGGAAGGGGTGATCTGGCATGTGGCAGGACTTAACGCACTTAATGGTTGCGAGAGGGAGCTCTTCAGGTATCTCAGGGAGAGGGGACAGGCTAAATTCTACTGGGATGACGGCCACTTTTTCATGGAGGACCCGGGACACAAAGCCTCTGTCTTCATGCGTGAGAATATCAGGCAGTTTGGCAATGAGCTCCCGCCGGGGAAGGGTCAGCAGGCATCAATGCCCCACGGCACCTGGAACATCATTGACACTCCCTCAGACACCGCCCAGGCCCGGATGGTGTCAAAGATCCTTGACAAGGGTGAGATACGCATTGAAGGAGATATGACTGACACCGCAGTGATACTCGCCGATGAGAAGCTGCTGATGCCGGTGCTTAACTCTCTGCCCGCCACCGTGGGTGATGTCAATGTCACCATGGGGCACCCCTTCCGCTTCACCTCCCTATACTCATTCCTGAAACAGCTGATGGCGCTGGTAAGATCAACCAGGATCAGCGGCGGTGACAGATCATTCAGGAGCGACGAGGTGATCGCCCTCCTGAGACACCAGTATTTCAGACTGCTGGCCGGCAGTGACGCGGGTGAGGTCATCAGCGCGATAATCTCTGGCAATATGATCAGGGTGAAGGAGGAGATGCTGCGGTCACGCCTTCCCCTGGGAAAACTCTTTGACATACCCGTGGGCGGCGGTGACCTGCCGGCATTCCTGTCAGCAGTGATGGAGACCATTGAAGGGGCCACTTTTGCCGCTGAGGAGGATAAGGAGCTGACTCTCAGTGCAGACCGCGAGTATCTGAGGATGGCCATGAGCAGCATGACCCGGATCGACAACCTGATCAGGGCATACAACCTTGACCTGAAGATTGATACATGCATCAGGCTCATTGACAGGATTCTCCGCAGGCTTGTCGTTCCCTTCTCCGGCGAACCCCTGCGTGGCATCCAGGTGATGGGCGTGCTCGAGACCCGCGCCCTGGAATTCAGGAACATCATCTTCCTCTCGCTCAATGAGGGCACCTTTCCGGGTCAGTCGTTTGACAACACCTATATTCCATATAACATCCGCAGAGCCTTCGGGCTACCCACCCTGAACGAGCATGAATCAATCTATTCATACTACTTCTTCAGGCTGCTGCGCAAGCCCGACAGAGGCTGGTTCATATACAACTCCGCGACACAGGGCCTCAACAGCGGAGAGATGAGCCGTTACCTGGTAAGGATGAGTTACACTCCTGCCTTCCGTCCCTCTCAGCAGAGTACGCGTATCAGCGTCGGGCGCAGCCGCATGATGCCCGAACGGTTGCCCAAGAGTGGGGAACATAACAGGCTGCTGCTGGATCTTTATGGCACAGACGGCAAGCCTGGAAAGTATCTCTCTCCCAGCGCGATAAACACCTGGGTCAGCTGCCGCATGAAATTTTACTACAGATATGTGTGCGGTATGCCAGAGGAGGAGATACTGGAAAAGGATATAGACCAGCGCAGGTTTGGCAACATCCTCCATGAGACCCTCAACAGACTCTATTCCCCGTTCAGGAAGGACCCTGGAGCAGCGGCGGCAATCGCATCACTCGCCTCTGATCGCTCCCGTGTCAGAGATACCATCATCGCTTCTGCACTGGAAGAGATGAAATGGACCATGGAGACCCTCATGTCGGGGAAAGGGCTGATAATAGTAGAGGTCCTGGAGAGATATATCATTGACCTGCTGAGATATGATGCTAATAATGAAGGATTGATATTGCTTAACCTGGAAGATGACTTTACTGCCGTTCGCACCCTGACCAACGGGGCCGGACAGGAGAGGCAGATAAGAATAGGAGGAAGGGCCGATAGGGTTGACAGCACCGCTGGCGTGGTGAGGGTTGTCGACTATAAGACCGGGGCACCCAAGAAGGAGGCTGTGACACCTGAAGATCTCTTTGATGAGGGTAAAGAGAAAAGAAATGATGCATTCCTGCAGGCCCTGATTTACAGTTGTCTGATACGTGATCTTCATCCTGGCAGCCTGGTGATTCCTGCCATATACTGGGTGCAGCAGCTCTCTTCGCCGGATTTCACACCCTATGCTCCGGTGGCAGGGCTCAACGGTCCAGGGGCTGAACGCAATGACTGGGAAGAGTTTATAAAAAGATTCTCGGAACAGCTGGATGTGACTCTCGGGCGTATCTTCTCAGAGGATGAGGAATACAGTATGACGCAGTTTGAACGGCGATGTACCTGGTGTCCGTACAGGGCCCTCTGCCGAAGATAAAAGAGGAACTTTATTTTTCGATCTGGCGCTGAAGTGCTGCCATACGTATTGCTGTAACTGCAGCTTCGTCGCCCTTGTTGCCGTGTATGCCGCCGGCACGTTCACGAGCCTGCTGCAGCGTGATGGTGGTGAGTACACCGAAGATGAAAGGAATGTTGTAGTCGAGATTGAGTTGTGTGATACCCTGGGTAACTCCCTGGCATATGTATGTGAAATGTGGTGTCTCTCCCTGGATCACGCACCCGAGGCAGATGACACCGTCAGTGTCGTCATACTCAGCCAGCCACTGCGCTCCAAGAGTCAACTCAAAAGTACCGGGAACATGATGAACAACTATGTCATCATCCGATACGCCATGCCCTTTAAGTGTTTTAACGGCTCCTTCAAGTAAGGCGTGAGTGATCTCACTGTTCCAGTCGGCTACCACGATGCCGAATCTCATCCCGGACGCATCGGGGATCTGTGCAGGGTCGTATTCAGATAGGTTGCGGGTGGCCACCTGTCAGTCGATATGCATTTTTACCCTCGCAATGTATTTCTCTATGCTTCTTCCCTCATTGCTGTCAGGGTACCTGTCCTGTATCTTTTTATATGTCTCCAGGGCCCTGTCATAGTCACCTCCCGTCTCATAAAGCATTCCTGCCTTCAAGAGATAGATGGGTGAATGAAATGAGTTGTCAGCCATATCGGCAGCCTCGAGGTAGTATTTGATACCCTCACCTGTGTCACCCAGCTCAACGCTGGCATCACCGATCAGCCCTTTGGCCTGTGGAGCCAGTATCTCATCGCTGATCTTGTATCTGTTAAGATATTCGCGAGCTTCCTCAAACTGCCCGAGATGCATCAGAGAAGCCCCGGCATAAAAGTTGGCCAGCTTTCCTGACTTAGTGCCTCTGTATTCATCGGCTATATCAATGAAGCCCAGGTTGTTGCCGTCACCATAGAGAGCCAGCTTCAGGGAGTCCTGCCCGAAATACTGCTCTGCCATAAATAACTGGCTGAGAGCCTCTTCATTTTTCTTATTGTTGTACAACCTGATCAGCCATATTATCCCAACTAAGACAACGGCTCCGGCCAGCACGTATAAAAGCGGCTTGTAATTCTGCTCAAGGAACTGTTCTGTCTTTGAAAGTGTCTGTTCGACATTCTCCATTCCCTTGTTGCCGGTATCCTTTTTCTTGCTCATCTCTATCTTTTCTCTTACAGGTCAAAAAAATAACTCCGCAAAAGTAGTATTTCTGCACTTATTAAAAAACAATAGCAAAAAAAAATACAAGGAGATCAGGGTGACCATATACTTGAGAGTGATGTCATGGCAGTTACCCGGGCAGTTGATCCGGTAGCTACCGCTACAGTTGACCCGGTGGTTGACCTGACAGTTACCCCGGCAGTTACCCGGGCAATTGATCCGGTAACTACCCCTACAGTTGACCCGATGGTTACCCGGCAGTTACACAGGCAGCTACTCAGGTGGTCGATCCGGCAGCAACCCTGACAGTTACCCCGGCGGTATACCCGGAGGCTGCCCCCACAGTTGTCTCAGCCGTTTCTTTTCTTAACTTTGGAATTCTATAGAAGCAATCATCAGAGATGTATCTTGCCAGGCTGGAACTGACCAATTTCAAGAACTACGGGGAGGTCTCCCTTGACCTCTCGCCGGGCTTCAACTGCTTCGTGGGGAACAACGGCGTCGGAAAGACAAACATACTTGACGCAGTGCATTACCTCTCGCTCACCAAAAGCTTCTTCAACAATTCCGATGCTCTCAGCATACGGCACGGCGAGGATTACTTTATCCTCAAGGGCCTCTTTGTCAGGGATGGCAATGCCGATGAACTCTCATGCGGCTTCCAGAGACAGAAGCAGAAGGTGCTCAGACTCAACGGCAAGGAGTACCAGCGTATGTCAGATCATGTGGGCAGGTATCCTGTGGTGATGCTCTCCCCGGCTGACAGCATCCTGATTACGGGCCCCAGCGATGAGCGCCGCCGTTTCATGAATATGATCATCAGCCAGTATGACCCTGTATACCTGGATGCACTCATGCGATACAACAAGGCGCTGATGCAGAGAAACAGGATACTCAGGGAGGGCGGTCGCGACAGCAGCAGCATGCTTGAGGTATACGATGAGATGATGGAGCCTGAGGCAGAGGTCATACATCGATCACGCAACGCCCTGACTGATGAGCTCGTTCCGCTCTTCGCATCATATTACGCCCAGATATCCGGCGGAGCTGAAAAGGTGGGGATAAGATACCGGTCACATCTCAGCGGGGGCGATTTCCGCCAGCAGCTTGCCAATGCCAGGGAGAAGGACCAGGCCATGCAGTTCACAACCCTCGGCATCCATCGCGATGACCTTCTCTTCGAGATAGACGGCTATTCAGCACGCACCACAGCCAGCCAGGGACAGCAGAAATCATTCATCGTGGCACTAAAACTGGCCAAGTACGGCCTTATTGGCAGAAGGAACGGCTTTGCCCCGGCACTGCTGCTTGATGATATCTTCGACAAGTTCGACAGCAACAGGGTGGAAGAGATAATAAGACTGGTGAGCTCGGGAGAGTTCGGACAGGTGTTTATTACAGACACACAGCAGGATCGTATACACCGCATACTAGACACCACCGGCGTCGATTTCAGACTTTACCGCATAGGCAGGGGAGGAATAGAGGAGGAGATAACCAACGGAAGCAAACAGCCTGATGCGCAGGAATAAAACCATAACCATCGGCGAGGCCCTGGATGACCTCATAAGGGAATACAGGCTGGCTCCCAAGCTGAAGGAGGCCTCAGTGATAAGCCTCTGGGAGGGGATCACGGGAAAGGTGATATCCGCCCGTACAAAGAAGATATACCTGAAAGAGGGGGTACTGCACATCTACCTCACCTCCTCGGTGGTGAAGAATGAACTGATGATGCTGCGCGAGTCGCTCTGCAGCCAGCTGAACAGCAAGGC
>CAZFIF010000032.1:0-13630 GCA_964519065.1 uncultured Rikenella sp. | reverse complement strand
GATATCCTGTAATCACCCTTCCGGATATCTATCCTGCGATGGTGTCCCTTGGAACTGACAAAGCGGTATTCATTTCCCGAACAGACAACTGCGACAGACCCGCCCTCATCCATCTGTATCGTTATCTCTGCCGCGGGGTTGCCGTGCAAAACCACATTGGCCATCAGAAAGGCCTTCTCGGCACCGTCGCCCCGCCCGAAGTTCCATACCTCGTCAGGCTGAGCCATCCTGCCCGAATCATAGATCGACTTGTTCTTCATGCCAGACAGTACTTCATATATCCCGTCAGCCGATTCGCCCGAAAGTGCCGTGTGACATACCGGGTTTCTCTCTATGGCAGCCTTGATAAACGGTCGCCAGTCGGTATATTCCATGTCACGGTAGGCGTAGAGCGCCAGCAGCGACATCTCCGACTCCGATGCCGAAGCCTTTATCTTGCTGATAATATCATCACGGCCGTCGGTAACAAGTATCTCCGGGGAAGCTGCTGAGACAAACTCCCTCTCTGCTGACGGAAGCCTTGGCTCGGTTACCGTGAAAGCCCTGATATCGATGAACATCCTCCTGACACAGTCAGTGTGCTCTGTCGGAAATGATTCCAGGAACCCTTCTTCAAGTTCATGAAGGTCCGCCCCGGCCTTTGCCCTCAGAAAGCTCTCCACATCGTTCAGCATGATCTTGCCCGGTATCGGATCCGGGAAAAACTCTTCATTGTCTACCTCCGCCAGCAGCTTGTCACGGGTCTCCTCGTTCATGCCGGCCCTGGATGAGTGCTCATATTCGAAAAGCTTCTCCAGGGTGATGTAGTAGACGGAGCCTGTTCGAAGATAATGATACTGGAAAAGACACTTGTACTCCGTCTTGAACCTCAGAAAATTGATGAATACTGTCGGGGTCAGGGATGTACTGATAAAGCTCCTCAGCTTGCGACTGAAACTGAGATAATCATCCCTGTTGATGGTTGCCCTGTCATATACCGTATGGATATGTCCCGAGATATGTGATACTATTGTGACCTTTTCATTCTCGAGAGCCCTGCGCGCTTTTCCCGATAGCGACGTACCGTTGAACCACATGTTCCTGGTCATGATACGGCGGTTGTTGGTGAGAAGCCCCTCCTTCTCATCTATGAAATTCTGCGAGTGCAGGGGAGTGGCTATCATAAAGATCTTCTCGAGGGGTATCTCCCCGACAATGAACATGGCAGCAGCATAGAGTGCTGCAAGGCTGACACACTCACCGGCACCGGTGGTATAATGCTCCCTGTGCCTGAAGGCATTCATCGCCTCCACAGTCTCTGTCTTCCAGTACGGTATCACCGAAGAATCATACTTGTCAAGACCAAAATGTTTTCGTATGTCAATGCTGAAATAATACCTGTCTCCCTCATATCCGAACAGGGCATTCGACTGTTTCAGCAACTCCGTGTCAAAGAAATCAGAGAACCTGGCAATCTCCCTCTCCTTTTCAGTAAGACCCCAGGTTTCGAGGTCCAGGTTAAAGATGTAGTTGTCAATAATATACTGCTTGATGCGATTTGCTCTGCTGGTGAAATTCTTGCGATGCATCTCCCTGAACCAGGGGTCGTCACGCCACCTCCAGATCAGAGGTGACATGATATTTGCCAACACCAGGGGATAAAAGAGTTCCGGGAAGATGAATATCTCCATGTCGGATAGAGTATAGGCGGAAGAGTACTTCTCAAGCGTCTTCCTGTCAGAAAAGTCAGGAGAAAGTCTGGTGGTCATACATTTTTGTTAACAGAACAGCGCACTTGTTCTTTTGTTCGCCGTCAGAAGATTTCAATGGCAGGGAAGAAGAACGAAGCCTCCCTCCGTGCATTTTCCGGCGAGTCGGCACCGTGAACCGCATTCCTCTGAACGTCAGTGGCAAATTCGGCCCTGATGGTCCCCCGTTCAGCACTGGCCGGATCGGTGCTGCCTATCAGCCTCCGAAACTCTTCCACGGCGTTGGCTTTTCTTAGGGCCATCACTATCGCCGGTCCGGATGACATGAACTCCACAAGCCCGCTGTAGAATCCCCGTTCACGATGCACATGGTAAAACTCTTCTGCCTGCTGCCTGGTAAGCCACACCATCCTGAGAGCCACAATGGCGAATCCTGATTCGGTGATCCGGGTGAGTATCTGACCCGTGTACCCTTGGCTGACGGCGTCAGGTTTAATAATGGAAAAAGTAATGTCAGAGTCCATAACCAGTTGTTGATAGTGTTATTAAGCCAATGTTTTAATACCTTGTTATTTTTCTTACCTTTGTCGCCTTCACAGGCCACTGCTGTGCCAGAGTTCGGTAAATATACAAAAGAATTAAAGAAGCTCATTGAGGGAGCGGAGCATATTCTGCTCATATGTCACATCAATCCTGACGGCGATGCCATTGGAGCCATGCTGGCTCTCAGGAGATGGATTATTGCCCACGGTAAGGATCCAGGGATGATATCTCCCAATGCCCTTCAACAGTTCCTTCTCTGGATGAACGATGTGGATAGGGTTGTTGACTTTCATCACAACCAGCAGGAGGCATCAAAAATGATCAGCGATGCTGATCTGATCATCATGGTCGATTTCAACTCCACTTCCAGGATGGGCAAGGCCGAAGAACTGGTTCTCGCTTCCAGAGCGAAGAAGGTGATGATAGACCATCATCCCGATCCGGGTAACTTCGCCGACCTCATCATCTCCGATACAGGAAGAAGTTCAACCTCGGAACTCATTTATTTCCTTGTTAACGGCATGGAAGGGGAGGAGTTCAACGACAGCGATTTTTTTACCGCTGTCTATGTGGGCATCATAACCGACACCGGCAACTTCGAACACGGATACTATACCGGCGATACCATGCGCACCGTGGGCCATCTGCTCGATATGGGAGTGGACAAGGAGAGAGTTTACAACCACATATTCAGCAACTTTTCTGAAAACAGGATCCGTCTCAAGGGTTTTGCCCTGCATAACCGCATGGTGGTCAACCAGTCGCTGCATACGGCCTACATATGGTTGACACGCGAGGATCTTGATAGCTTCAGACATATCAAGGGCGATACAGAGGGATTTGCCAATGTGCTGCTAACAATCCAGGGAATTGTGCTCTCCGTACTCTTCGTGGAACGCAACGGGTTTGTGAAAATGTCACTTCGTTCCAAAGGTAGTTTTAACGCAAACCAACTGTCGCGGCAGTGCTTCAACGGCGGCGGACACCGCAATGCAGCAGGCGGTGAGATGAAAGGCTCCATCGAAGATGTGGTACGCCATTTTGAAAATACCCTTCCCTCATTCAGGGACGAGCTCGAGGCAGCAGCTGATGAAATGAGACAATGAGACTGACCTTTACCATAGTGATACTCCTCCTCGCCGGTGGCTGCCAGACCAAACCTGACAGCAACAGCAGCTCAAAAGCCCCCGCAGAGGAAGACCTTATAGAGATGAACAGGTCCCTGATTACACGTGACCGAGGGGAGATCACCGAATTCATTGGCAAAAGCGATATACGCTTTACAGAGACAGGAACCGGTCTCTGGTACAACGTCATCACCGCGGGCACAGGAGAAAAAGTCACCACGGGCGACGATGTGACGTTTGACTTTGAATGCACACTCATAAACGGAGAACCCTGCTACAGCGGCTCACAGACAATACGGGTGGGCTATGCGGATGCCGGGAGCGGAGTGACTGAGGGACTCCTTATGATGAAGAAAGGAAGCGACTATCTCTTCATAATACCCCCTTACCTCGCTTACGGTCATACCGGCGATGGTAATATGATCCCGGGAAGGGCAATACTGCTCTACAGGATCAGAATCAAGGAGATCAAATAGTTTGGAACAGTTTTTGCTGCAAAGGGGAGAACCATTGAAAAAAAGGATGAAGAATTCAATATATGCTATCGCGGCCGTTGTGCTGGCTGCAACAATCGCCTCATGTAACCCGGCAAAAGCCTACGAGGAGGAGGAGAAGAGCCTGATAGCTTCCTATATCGCTGAACATAATATCAATATTGCACCTGACGCTGACGGTCTTTACTATATCGAACAGATAGCCGGAACAGGTGAGCTTATTAAAACAGGAGATTCTGTCGGGGTCTACTATACCCTCTTCTTCCTCTCCGGTGAACAGGTTCAGAGCAATGTGGAAGCAGATACGCCTTACAGGCTGAGGGTCGGATCCTACGAGGTAATTGAGGGCTGGTCACTGGGACTAAGGCATATGAGACTGGGAACGAAGGCAAAGATATTGCTTCCCTCCAGCCTGGCTTACGGCTCAATGGGATTCGGGTACTACGATTACTACGGCAACTATTACTCGGTGATTCCAGGCTACACCCCTCTCCTCTACCAGATGGAGGTGGTTGAACTCGTCAGGGCCAGGAAATAATCTGAAGATTGACACAATGAGTGTCTCCGGCCTCACCCGGACAAAAGGTGAGGCTGCCTCTTCTGTCTGGCAGAGGCAGCCCCGTGATTGATTACTTTTTCTATCTGCCTATAACCACAGCATCACCCGTGACGGTGACCCTCTTAAGGGCATCGGCATACTCTGCCCACGGCCCTTCAAGAAATCCGTCAATCAGCTTCACAGCTTCCACAAGTGCAGCCTCAGCATCGGTCATACTCTTCTCCTCCTGCTGCGAGGGAACACCCGATGCCATCAGCAGTGCACGGTACCCGTTGATCCGGGAGATGAGCCCTTCCTCCCTGCGCCCAAAAGTCTTATCAAGCTCTGTAAGCTCCTCTTTGACTGTCTTATGAGCATCGGAAACCGCTGCTGCGAAGTCCGGTATTCTCGAAATCAGACTGTCGCTCTTCGCAATGCTCTCCCTGATACCGCTGATCTTATTGAGCTTGTCATTCAGGGCAGTGACGCGGAGACTGAAAGCTTCAGCCCTCTCATAGTTCTTTCTTAATGCCTCACTGTCCGGAGCCTCCCTCCGCGGATCGGCAGTTACCTTTACACTGGTGGTAGCACTGCTCTCACCGCTTGTCAGGGTCACACTGTAAATGCCGGGAATGACAACACCGCCGAAGTTCCTGTACCACCTCGATCTGGAATCTTCACGTTGCTGCTCTGAGGGATAGGATGCCACAGGGAGAGGATCGCGGTCAAACCGCCATGTGAAGCGGTTAAATCCGCGTACGCCATCTACCTCCGTCGACCTGACACTCTTGCCAGTTTCATCTTTTATCTCTGCTTTGATTTTCCCTCCGGGCTCACGGACATAGAACGAGATCATCGCTCCCTGCTGCCGGTTCTCACCTCGGTACATGGCATCGCCGTAAAAATAGTAACCGGGAAGATTACGGGTAGAGACCATGTAGGCTTCAGGTGCTTCGAAGGCCGCCATACTGCTCTCCAGCAGCTTTCTGCCCTCTGAGGCGAGGGCTCGCAGGGGCCTGATGTCATCAAGGATCCATACGGCACGCCCGAAGGTCCCGATGACCAGGTCATGCTCCCGGGGTTGTATAGCCATGTCGTAGGTTGAGACTGTGGGATAACCGCTGGTCCACCTGTTCCATTCCTCACCTCCGTCAAACGAAACATAAAGGCCGTACTCGGTACCTGCAAACATCAGTCGGGGCTCTACAGGATCCTGAGCGAAGCAGAGCACATATCCCCAGACATCAGTATCGTCAATTATCCGCCTCCAGCTCTTACCAAGGTCCTTCGTTCGGTATAGATAGGCAGCATTGTCACCCTGCCGGTAATCGTTTACTACAGCAAAAGCCTCATCGGCATCATGCATGGATGCTGTTATCTGGGGTACCCATCCGCTGCGCGGCATGCTCTTTATGTTCTGAGAGGTGTTCTTCCAGGTAGCACCACCGTCGCTGGTGACCTGTATCATGCCGTCATCCGTGCCTGCCCAGATAATGTTGCGCTGCAGTGGGCTCGGCGAGATGGTGATCACCGTGCAGTGGTTCTCCGCACCGGTAGATTCCCGGGTGATGCCTCCGCTCTCATCCTGCTTCTGCTTTTCGGGGTCATTGGTTGTCAGGTCAGGAGAGATCCTGATCCAGCTGTCACCCCTGTCTGTGCTCCTGTGCACGTACTGACTTCCGAAATAAATGCTGTTGTTATCAAAGGGATCCTGCGCCAGGGCGGCGTTCCAGTTAAAACGAAGCTTCTCCCCACCTTCAGCCACCGGCCTGATGCTTCTGCTCCACCCGGTGGCCACATCTATCCTCTGCAATGACCCTCCCTGGGCCTGTGCATAACAGTAGCGGCTGTCACCCGGTACGGGGAGGGCGTCAAAGCCGTCACCGCCCATCAGGAAATCATACATCTCGTTGATAAGCGGACCACGATGCCAGGAATAGGCCGGACCCCTCCATGAACCGTTGTCCTGCAATCCCCCGTAAATATTGTAGGGTAGCTCGTTGTCAACACTGATATGATAAAACTGACCTACAGGCAGGTTTTCAATGTGCCTCCAGGTGACACCCCTGTCATAGGTGATGCCCATGCCCCCGTCATTGCCGTCAAGCATCCGGTCCGGATTGACGGGATCAATATACCAGGCGTGATGATCAAGATGGACTGACTCGGCAGTGCGCTTGTCAAAGGTGAGGGCACCGTCCTCACTCACGTTGACACCCGAATAGAGAGTGTATATCCTGTTCTCATTGTGCGGGTCCACATATATCTCCGCATAATAAAACGGCCGGCTGCCTATGTTGCGCTCACCCCTTTTCTCCCAGGTGATGCCGCCGTCGGTTGAACGGTAAATGGCCGATGGCTTTGATTCGACATAGGCGTAAACATATGAGGGATTCGATGCCGCTATCGCAAGCCCGATCCGCCCTTTTTCCTCCGGCAGTCCACCGGTGACCTCGGTGAAAGTGTCACCTCCGTCGCGGGTAAGCCAGAGTCCCGACCCCTCGGATGATGACCTGAAGAACCACGGCCAGCGCTGATGATCCCACATGGCCACAAAGATCTTGCCGGGGTTGGAGGGATCCATAACCATGTCAGCTACCCCGGAGGTCTCATTGGTAAAGAGAATCTGCTGCCAGGAAATACCGCCGTCAGTGGAGCGGTATAACCCGCGCTCGGTGTGCGGGGCCCACGGATTGCCAATGGCGCCTGCGTAGATGATATCCGGATCAACAGGGTCGATGATTATCCGGTGAATGTAGCGCGTAAGCTCCAGACCCATGCACTTCCAGGATAAGCCTCCGTCAATGCTCTTGTAAATACCGTAGCCTCCGGTGACGCTGTTGCGCGGGTTACCTTCTCCCGTACCTGCCCAGACGATGTCAGGCCTGACAGGATCAACGGCAAGGGCACCTATTGAAGCCACGGCCTCATTATCAAAGATGGGTGTGAAGGTGGTGCCGGCATTGCTTGTCTTCCATAGACCGCCGGAGGCGGTGCCGACATAGAAGGTGTTCTCATTCCGCGGATCGACAGCAAAGGAGGTCACACGGCCGCTCATACCTCCCGGGCCGATGTTCCTGGGCTTTATGCCGCTGAAGAGACTCATGTCCGTTTTCTGGGCCGTAACAGGAACCACCAGAGAAGCAATCAAGACTGATAAAAGAATTTTCCTGAACATAGCAATAGCATTTAGGGATGACAATTTAACCAAATAAAACATAAAGAAGCAGTTCCCAATATCTGTTTTACAATATGAGAGAGGGTATCAGGCCTTCAGGAGAAAGACCACCGGCCTCTTATCAAAATCGGGCAGAGCCTCACCCCAGGCAGCAACGCTCTTTGTCCTGATAAACTCGGTTTCGAGAGTGATGTCCGCTGCTATGCATAGCTGTGTTGTAGGTCTGCACACTGTTAGAATATCACGTACCATCTTGCCGTTCCTGAAGGGGGCCTCCATAAAGATCTGCGTCTCTCCACCGGCAGACCTCCTCTCCAGATCCCTCAGGGCCTTCTGCCTTGCGGCGCTATCCACGGGCAGATAACCATGAAAGGCAAACCTCTGCCCGTTGAGGCCTGAAGAGACCAGGGCCAGCATGACCGAGGACGGACCTGTGAGAGGTATCACCCTGATATTCCTTCGGTGTGCCTCAGCAGCAACAAGGGTTCCGGGGTCAGCCAGACCGGGCATCCCGGCTTCACTCATTACCCCGGCATCGGCACCCGCTGACACCCTCTTGAGAAGATCGGTGATCACGGCCGGATCAGAGTGCTTGCCAACAGGAAAAAAGAGCGAGTCGTCAAGAGGAAAACTTCTGTCAATGGTCCTCAGAAACCGCCGTGCACTCCTCAGATCCTCAACGGCAAACAGCCTGAGTGAAAGGATCAGCTCCCTTGTGCCTGCGGGTATAGTCTGTGCGTGGTCGGGGTTGCCAAGTGTGACCGGCACCATGTATATTACTCCACTCATCCGAACTCAATTATGACCCGGTAAAGATAGACAAAAGCCAATGCTCATGCCAAAGTGACAACCGATATTGTTCTTCTCTTAATTTCGGATTATGTTTGCATATCGAATCCGAATGCCAGTGAAAATCACTTTTCTTGGAACGGGAACCTCCCAGGGCGTACCTGTGATCGCCTGCGAATGCTCTACATGCATGTCAGATGACAGCAGGGATAAGAGGCTCAGGACCTCACTGCTCGTGGAGACGGATAATAATACTTTCGTCATTGACGCTGGTCCTGACTTCCGGCAACAGATGCTGACTGCCAGAGTCAAAAAGGTTGATGCCATACTCCTTACACATGAACATAAAGACCATATCGCCGGGATGGACGACCTCCGGGCCTTTAACCACAGAAGCCAGGCGGCAATTGACATTTATGCCGAGGATAGGGTCCAGAATGCCGTCAGAAAGGAGTACTCATACGTCTTCTCGGAAAACAGATATCCGGGTGTGCCCAGAATGGAACTGCACAATATCAGTGACCAGAGCTTTGAAATCAACGGCGTGGTGGTAATACCCCTCCGGGTCTTTCATTACCGCCTGCCAATATTGGGCTTCCGGATAGGTAATATGGCCTACATTACTGACACCAATTACGTTCCGGAGGAGACCAGGGAACTCCTGGTAGGAGTGAAGTACCTGGTGATCAATGCCCTCAGGAAGGAGAAGCATGTATCACATTTCAGCCTTGGTGAGGCAGTTGATTTTGTTAAGGAAATTTCACCCAAGAAAGCCTTCATAACACACGTCAGCCATCAGATGGGAAAACATGAAGAGGTGAACAGGATACTGCCTGTAAATGTAACACTGGCATGGGACGGGCTGGAGGTGATCTGTGAAGATTGAATTACCGCTTCTTGTAACGGTACAGCTTTTTCTGGTATTTTTTTGAGAAGAAATATTTGTTTCGGCCAAGCTGAGAAGTATCGATGTAGGAGTTCTTTCTTGCCTCCCGGTAAGTATTCTTTTTGGTCGATGCACAACCCGGCATCAGCACGATAGCCGCAAGAAACAGGATCATCAACGATATGCCTTTGAACGTTTTTCTTTTCATCGGTTCAGTCCGGATCGGCATCTAAAAGTAATATTAATATCCCTGACATTTTGCAAAAAATAACTTCTTTGCCTAAAATAGCTCATTGACTGTACCTTCCCCTTTTATTTTCAGATACAATATCCTAAATTGCACTCCCGTTAAGTCGGATAGCTATTTTTCAGGTTATACTCGAATGTACTGCTTAAAGTTTCGATTTTTCGTCCCTTTTTTACTCTTTCTGATGCCGCTCTCAGCACAGAAGCTTGAAAACCTCGGCATTGTGAAGGACAACGGAGCAGGTGTGGCAGTGCTGGTGCTTGACGACAGCAGCCGTATAACCATGACTGCCACCAAACCTCTCTTCAGCTTCAGGCTTGATGGCGTCTATTTCGAGTCGGACGATGTGCCTGCGGGACTGACGGGTAACCGTTTTGTGATGATATTTCCCGGAGGTGTGGAGGCCGGATATACTCCAAGAGGCGGATCTCACCCCGGTTTTCTGGCCGAGCTGGTACTGAGGAACACCTGGAATGATACTGTAACTATAAGTGATGTTGTGCCCTTCAGTGAGAATGGCAACAGCGCCTGGATCACGGGTTACGGCCCCCCCGGCCTGGCCAGGGCAAACCTTTTCCTGCCTGGCAAGAGCCCCGTAAGGGTGATCCTGCCAGACAATGCCTGGGAGACGGGCTTTGCAGCCTTCGACGCCGGCGAGGGAGTGTCAGTAAGCGCCATTGCCAGGCGCATAGTTACCAATAACGGTACTCTCAGAAGATATGAAACAGTTTTACCGCCCGGGGCTACAGTTACGTACCACATATGGGCTGACCTCTATAAGGGATCATGGCAGGAGGGACTGCGACTTATGTTCTCAGAACGCTGGCTCTATGACCTGTTCAGCTTTGATGATGCACTCTACAGGCGTGATGACCTGACATGGATACGGAAAAGCTACCTGATGATATTGCAGATGGCATGGGACAGGGAGTTTTATGACCGCTTCAGCGGCGAAGATAACTTCGGCAGGCTCCTGTCGGAATACAACACTCTCTTCGGTCATGTCGATGTCTACGGTATCTGGCCCACATGGCCCAGGCTGGGACTGGATGAGAGAAACCAGTGGGACCTCTACCGGGATCTGCCCGGCGGGACGGAGAGACTGAAAGCTGTCAGCCGGCAGGCACGACTGAACAGCTGCCGGTTCTTTATCGCCTATAACCCGTGGGACCGCAGCACCAGGGAGGAAGACCACCTCTCGGGTATGGCTGCCATGATAGCCGATACGGAGGCTGACGGCGTGGTGCTCGATACCGAAGGACGATCCTCGGCTGAACTGCAGTATGCGGCAGACACCATACGCCAGGGTGTAATAATGTATTCCGAAGGTATGCCTGTGATCAGGGATATGCCTGGCATCGTGGCGGCCCGCGTGCATAATGCACTATTCCTGAGCCCCGAGCTGAACCTTAACAAGCTGGTGCGACCTGACTTTGCCATCTTCCGCGTAGCAGACGTGGGAGAGGATCTGCTCCACAGAGAAATATCCGTCGCATTCTTCAATGGCTATGGGACCGAGCTTAACCTCTTCAGACCCGGCAGACGCAATGAAGAGTTCCGGTCAGATCTTGATTATCTCGCCTCAACTACATACATCCTGAGAAAGAACAGCGATGCCTTCCTCGACATGAAGTGGACCCCCCTGGTGAAAAGCATGGCAGACCGACTTTATGTCAACAGATGGCAGGCAGGAGAGAAGAGCATATTTACCGTCCTGAACATGGATAACCTCGGTTACGACGGACCTCTCTTCTCAGTGGGCGACACTGCCGGGAAACACCTTGTCTCCCTCTGGAGACATGAAGAACTGCTGCCTATGGTGATAAATGGTCAGCTCATGGTGCCGGTGAAGGCAGAGGGATGGAGCCGTTCAAATAACAGTACCAGGAAGGAGAGCTCCGTTGATTGCATAGCACTGCTGCCTCAACTGATCAGGAGCCGCACAGAGGCCAACAACCTGCATGTCTCTTCTGACGCCACCGGCCTTCTGTCAATCTACAGCGGTTCACCGGGATACGGCAATGCTCCTGTGATGGAGTTCCGGTCACCAGCCGACTCCCTCATTCCCCTGGAGAAACTGTTCGGAATAGCAGGGGAGAAGATTGTAATAGAGCTGACAGAGGAGGGATTGCTTCTTGATGAAAGAGTGATGACAACGCCGGCTGGAACACCATGGCTTGTCTCAGAGAGGAGACACACGCTCCCGCCGGCAGGGATGCCGGAAGATATGGTTATTGTGCCTGCTGCGTCATTGAGCTACAGTCTCGAGGCCAATGATGTATTTATCTCATATCCCAATGCGGGCAAGGTGGTTACGGTGGAGACCGACAGCTTTCTCATCGACAGATACCCGGTCACCAATGAACAATTCCTGCGTTTCATAAGAGAGACAAGATATATCCCTGATGATACTACCAACTACCTTAAGCATTGGGAGAGGGGACTGCCGGCAGTCGGCCAGGAACGCTACCCGGTGGTATGGGTGAGTCTTGAGGATGCCAGGGCCTATGCCCTCTGGGCTGGCAAGAGACTGCCCACGGAGGCGGAGTGGCAGCTGGCGGCACAGGGTACAGACGGACGTCAGTGGCCATGGGGCAACGAATTCCATGCCACAAAATGCAATAACGGATTTGGCAGGCCCACACCCGTTGATGCTTTCCCGAAAGGAGAGAGCCCCTACGGCGTGGCAGACCTGGTCGGAAATGTGTGGCAGATGACCGGAGACCTCTACTCCAACGGAGCCTATTACTTCAACATCATCAGGGGAGGGAGCTACTTCAAGCCGGAATCAAGCTGGTGGTACATACAGGGTGGCCCCCAGCCGCTGACAAAGACACAGATGCAGCTTCTCGTCTCACCCGGCTATGACCGCAGCAGCACAGTAGGATTCCGTTGCGTGATGGATTTGAAGTCAGGGAATAGGCAATAGGCAATAGGCAGTAGTGGATTTACGATTTGCGATTTGCGATGTGCGATTTGATTTGCGAATTGCAGAAATCGAAAATCGAAAATCGAAAATCTGAAATCGCAAATCTCAAATCCTCCTTGCTCCGTCACCGATGCCGGGCATGTAGAAATCAGCCTTGAGACCTGTCTTTGAAGTGTAGACCTCACCTAAACGTCTTACGAACTCATCTGCGTAAAGGCTCTCCACTATTGAGACCGTGCAACCACCAAAGCCGGCACCCGTCATCCTGGTGCCTGTGACTCCGGGAAGCTTTCGGCCTTCATATACCAGTGTGTCAAGCTCGATGCCCGTTACTTCATAATCGGTACAGAGAGAATCGTGAGATTCATTCATCAGCCGGCCAAATGTTGCAATATCGTTTTTCTCCAGCGCCGTGATGGCATCAAGGGTCCTGCCGTTTTCCGTAATGACATGCCTGGCCCTTTTGCGTACCACCGGACTGTCAATGTATCTTTCGGTCATCGGCAGGTCATCGACGGTGAGCTGGCTGAGGTTCCTGACAGGATGGT
This sequence comes from uncultured Rikenella sp., assembly GCA_964519065.1. Lineage (GTDB taxonomy): Bacteria > Bacteroidota > Bacteroidia > Bacteroidales > VadinHA17 > SR-FBR-E99. The sequence continues at coordinate 663 of CAZFIF010000032.1, read as the reverse complement.
GCAGGGATATCAGCTCCACGGCCTTCTCACACTCGGAGCGCCGCTCATTGTATTTTGAGTCGGTAAGACCCCGGCGCTTGTTTGTGTTTGTAATGATAAGCCTGCAGTCACCCAGACTCAACGGAGCATACCTGTACTCAAGAGTATCACAGTCGAGACTGATGGCATGATCTTTTTTTCCGAAACCTACCGCAAACTGGTCCATTATTCCACAGTTCATACCCACAAAAACGTTCTCCGCCCTCTGCGACATTCTTACCAGCTCCATCATCTCAAAACCTGCCCCTGTGATCTCGTTCATGGCAACGGCCGTGACCATCTCAATGGATGCTGATGAGGAGAGACCCGCTCCGTTGGGGATGTCCCCGTAGAAGAGAAGCTCAAGCCCGGGAGCGGCAATGCCCTTGAGGGCAAACTCGTTTATGACTCCGACAGGGTAGTTGGTCCAGCTTCCCGGTATGGGAGTATATGCATTGGAGAGAGAGACCTCCACCTCACCGGGGAAGTTGAGGCTGTTGAGCCGTATCTTTGTTCCGCCCGTCTGGCGCAACACCATCACCGTGCCAAAATCCAGCGCACAGGGAAAGACATATCCCCCGTTGTAGTCAGTGTGCTCCCCGATCAGGTTGACACGTCCCGGTGAATAAAAAAAGACAGGGTCTG
>CAZFIF010000031.1:0-19718 GCA_964519065.1 uncultured Rikenella sp. | reverse complement strand
CAGTCGGCAGTCTACAGTCGGCAGTAGTAATTTGAAAAAAGAATTAAGATATATATTATAAATAACTTAGCTCGACAGAACAATAGACTTTACGGACTTTAGACTTTACCGACTTTAAGGACTTTTGACTTTACAGACTTGTTTAACATGGAGATATTTCAGAGCGTTTTTGAGTGGTACATGGCCAACCTGAACTATTTTACGATATGGCTTCTGATGACCGTTGAGAGTTCCTTTGTGCCGTTTCCCTCTGAAATAGTTGTTCCATTTGCTGCCTGGAAGGCAGGGGAGGGCTCTCTGACGATGACAGGGGTGTTGCTGGCATCAACCGCAGGAGCCATGAGCGGAGCGATCATCAATTACTATCTCTCAATATGGCTCGGCAGACCTCTGCTTTACCGCTTAGCTGACACAAAGTGGGCCCATGCACTGCTTCTCAATCGCACCAGCGTGGAGAATGCCGAAAGGTATTTCGTGAAGCATGGGAAGGCTTCAACCTTCATAGGCAGGCTGGTGCCGGCGGTGCGTCAGCTGATATCCATCCCGGCAGGCCTCTCCAGGATGAATATCTGGACCTTCCTTCTCTATACTTTTCTCGGTGCCGGTCTCTGGAACATTATCCTGGCACTGATAGGTTATTTCGCCTATGATATGCGGGATCATATACTTCCTTACCTCGACTGGGTAATGTACGCGTTAGGGGCGCTGTTTGTCATATGGCTGTCATGGAAAGGGATCAAGAGCTACAGGAACAGGAAGAGGAGTACTGCTGAATGAGCTCTCCGGCCCGGAGCCGGGGTTTTCTGCCGGAGGCGTCTGATATACGGGGGCCGTGGATTCAGGCCTCAGACCTCTGACAAAACCGAATGTGCAAGCCTGATGCGGAGATCTTCAACAGACCCGGGGCGGACACTATTCCGTGAGTTCCCCTGCAAGCAGCCTCAGACCGATCTCGGATATCTTTGCCTGGTAGAGTGCCGTCAGCCTTCTGTTGATGGCATTCAGGTAATTGTTCTGATACTCCCTGAATTCGAGCCCCGACAGTGAGCCGAGCCGGTATCGCTCCATTGCTATCTCCAGTGATGCCCTGGCCAGCTCCGCACTCTCAGTTTCGAAGTTGGTTACCGTGATATTGTTCAGGTAGGTATTGTAAAGCAGATCCAGCTCTCCCATGATCTCATACTCTATGTCGAGGTAGGCCAGTTTGCTGTTTTCCGCTTCCAGTTTCGCATTGGCCAACTTCCTGTTGGTTTCAAACCCGGAAAAAATATTCCAGGAGATGTTGAAGCCCCAGTTCAGACCATCTGTCTGGTTGAAGGAACCTGCCGACCACGGATATTCACTGCGGCTGTAATTATAGCCGGTGCTGAAGCTCAGGGTGGGGTAGCGCAGTGCCCTGACGGCAGCAAGGTCATATTCGGAGAGTCTCTCTCCCTGCCGTGCCATTATCAGCTGATTATTGAACTTCAATGTACGTGTACGCAGAGAATCTATATCCAGGTCAGGCGCCAGTATGATGGAGTCGCGTATGTTGAAGTTGATCTCATGACCGGTACTGAGAAGGTTGGTCAGCCGTATGTATGCACTGATGACCGTCTCCTGCTGCGACAGCACAGCGGAGCTGTCGGCGTTGAGGTCTATCTTCGCATGCTGCAGGTCGAGTCCCGAGATGACACCCAGCATATATTTCTCCCCGGCATTCTCATAACGAGCCTTTGAGAGTGTAAGGGAGGTGAGGGCTGACTCCATCCTGTTTTGCTGTACTATTATATTGTAGTATTCTGAGCAGACTCTCATTATCAGGTTCTCAATGTTGACTCTGACTCTCTGGCTGCTCATGGCCAGCAGCTCCTGCTGGCGGCTGTAGGCAGTAAACATTCCCAGTCCGTCAAACAGCTTCCAGTTAAGGGCAACACCGGCAGTATAGAGGTTTGTCCTGCTCCTTTCAGCCTCTGACGAGGATGAGACCACATCATTGCTTGTCTGCGACTGTCGTCCCGTGCCTGTAACGGTTGGAAGAAACGGTGCCAGGGTGACGTTATTCTCCGCCATGGCCTGGTCATTCCTGCTGATCTTGAGGGAGTAGTTGTTCTCAAGGGCCACCATGATGGCCTCGTCCAGGGTCATTGTCTTCTGCGCCCCGGCTGCCAGTGGCAGGAGGAGCAACAGTATCATAGTACTAAGCCTTCGGTTGCTCATTGCTGCTTTTTTCATCTTTCTTCTTTCCGGCCAGGTAGCTGTATATGGAAGGTACAACGAAGAGTGTCAGGAATGTTGCGAAGAACATTCCGCCCACAACGGTTACGCCCATGGAGATACGGCTCTCTGCGCCTGCTCCCGAGGCCAGCGCCAGCGGCAGGATGCCGAGGATAGTAGTAAGGCTCGTCATCAGCACCGGACGGAAGCGTGCCACGGCTGCCTCGCGGGCGGCATCCATGATGCTGAGTCCTGCCTGTTGCCTCTGGTTGGCAAACTCTACGATCAGGATCCCGTTTTTAGCCACCATACCAATGAGCATGATGAGTCCTATCTGGCTGAAGATATTGAGTGTCTGGCCGGTGATGACCATTATAAAGAGAGCGCCTATCAGTGCCAGCGGCACCGTTACAAGGATGATCACCGGGTCACGAAAGCTCTCGAACTGTGCCGAGAGAACAAGGTAGATGAGCACTATGGCCAGGACGAATGCAAAGATCAGGCTTGAGGTGCTCTCTACAAAGTCCTTTGAGTCGCCAGAGAGGGTCGTACTGAAGTTTTCATCGAGCACCCTGGCTGCTATCCTGTCCATCTCCTCGATGCCCTCACCGAGAGTGTATCTGCCTTCGAGTCCCGCCGAGACGGTGGCAGAAACGAACCTGTTGTACCTGTAGAGCTGCGGCGGCAGGCTGCTCTCGCGTATCTCAACTATGTTGTCGAGCTGTATCAGCTGACCCTTGTCGTTCCTGACATAGGTACTTGTGAGGTCATAGGGGTCATTGCGCTTCGACTTGTCGAACTGGCTGAAAATCTGGTACTGCTTGCCGTTGAGGATATAGTAGCCGATACGCTGCTCACTCATGGTGAGCTGCAGTGTCTGGGCTATGTTCTGAACGTTGACTCCCATCATGGAGGCCTTCTCCCTGTTGATGAGGACGGTCAGCTCCGGCTTGGTGAATTTGAGGTTCACGTCGCTGGCCGAGAAGTATGGGCTTTCCGATACCTCAGCCATGAAGTCGGGTATCACCCTCTTAAGGTCGTCGAGGTTCTTGGCCTGTATCACGTACTGCACCGGCAGACCGCCGCGGCGTGAGCCGAAGGTCTGCTGTTGCGACACTATGGTGCGGGCGCCGGTGTATTGCCTGAGGACAGGGGAGAGCGAAGCTGCAATCTCCTGCTGCGACCGCTTGCGGTCACGGCGGTCGGAGAGCCTGACCCTCATGTTGGCGCTGTTGGTGCCACCCATGCCCACCATCATCATGATGTTGTCACTCTCGGGCACCTTCTCCTGCACCACCGGGTAGAGTCTGTCCATATATGCGGTCATGTAGTCGTAGGAGGTACCCTCAGTGGCCCTGGCGCTGATGTTTACATAACCGCGGTCCTCCAGCGGCGCCATCTCCGACGGCAGCATCGTCCAGAAGATTCCTATCAGCACGGCGGCGACCACAATAATGACAAGGGCCCAGTACCTTCTCTTCAGGAAGGCTGTTATCCACCTGCGGTAGAGATTTATCATGCCGCTGAAGAATGGCTCGGTGGAACGGTAGAAACGACCTTCCATGGCATCGTGCTTCAGCACCCTGGATGATACCATGGGTGTCAGCGTGAGTGCAAGGAAGGAGGAGATTACTACTGCTCCCACGATCACCAGGCTGAACTCCCTGAAGAGCCTGCCGGTCACTCCCTGAAGAAAGACAATCGGGAAGAAGACTGCCACCAGTGCCACCGTGGTGGCGATGATGGCAAAGAATATCTCCCGTGATCCCAGCAGGGCAGCCTCCCTGGGCTTCATGCCCTTTTCTACCTTGGTGTATATGTTCTCCACCACCACAATGGCATCGTCAACAACAAGGCCTATGGCCAGTACAATAGCAAAGAGCGTCAGGATGTTAATGGTGAAATCGGCAATATACATTACAAAGAAAGCCCCGATGAGGGCAACGGGAATGGCAATGACGGGTATGAGCGTTGTTCTCCAGTTTCTGAGGAAGAGGAAGATAACGAGCACCACCAGCATAAAGGCTATAAAGATGGTATTCTTGACCTCCCGGATGGATTCGCGTATGTAAAGGGTATTGTCAAAGAGTATCTCGGTGGTAATATCCTCAGGCAGGTCTTTCTTGAGCTGTTCCAGCATCAGCAGGGCTTCATCGACGATTTCGATGTAATTGGCGCCAGGCTGGGGTACCAGCACGACGTTTACGGCAGGCTTACCATTGCTTGTCAGGTGTGAGCGTATGTTCTCGGCGTCGATCTCGGCTATACCTATGTCGCTGAATTTGACCACCCTGTCGCCGCTTTTTGCAATGATGAGGTCGTTGAACTCGTCAACAGTACGGAGTCTGCCGAGGGTCCTGATGGTTAGTTCGGTATTGTCTCCCTCGATTCTTCCCGAAGGAAGTTCGATGTTCTCCCGCGTAACGGCAGTGCGTACATCCAGCGGGGTAAGGCCGTAGGCTGCCAGCCTGGCCGGGTCCATCTTCATCCTGATGGAGAGCTTTTTTGATCCCCATACTCCCACTGCGCTGACACCAGAAATGGTCTGCATTCTCTCCTTGAAGTTGATCTCGGCGTAAGTGCTGACATCAATGATGGACCTGCTTTCACTGCGGAGTGTCACTGCGAAGATAGGCTGAGCGTCGGCATCGGCTTTCTGCACAACCGGAGGGTCAACATCCTGCGGCAGGCGGCGCATGGCGCCTGATACTTTGTCGCGTACATCGTTTACAGCGGTCTCCATATCCACTTCGAGCTTGAACTCAACGGTGATGCGCGAGGAACCGTCGCTGCTGGAGCTCGATATGGATCGTATGCCCTGCACACTGTTGATGGCCGACTCAAGAGGTTCGGTTATCTGCGTCTCGATGACATCGGAGTTGGCTCCGGGGAAAGAGGTTGATACTGTCACTATCGCCGGATCGACACTAGGGTAATCTCTCACTCCGAGGAAGGTGTAGCCGATTCCCCCGAGGATGAGTATCACCAGTGCCATCACTGTGGCCAGCACCGGTCTCTCTACGCTTAATGATGATAGGCTCATTTAATTCTTTCAGTTGTCAGGTGCGGAGTTCATCCGGACCTAATCAGTTATGTTAACCCTTACCGGCATATTGTCCCTCAACTGCATGAGTCCCGTGGTCAGCACTGTATCGCCTGCAGAGAGTCCGGAGAGCACCTCGATCATCGTTGCGGTCCGGGTGCCGGTAACAACCGGAACAAGTATTGCACTGCCGTTTTTTACTACCCAGATCTTCTTCTCGTTCATCTCGGGCACTATGGATTCTGTTGGCACCTGGATGGCATTCTGCTTCTCATCGGTGATGAGTGTGAGTGATGCGAACATGCCAGGCACCAGCCGCCCGTCCCTGTTGTTGTAACGGGCTCTCAGACCGATGGTCCTTGTCGTTTCATCGATGCGGTAGTCAATGGCATATACCGTTGCAAAGAACTCATCGCCGTAGCCCTCTGTCTCGAAGGAAATACGTTTACCCATCAGATCTTCGGATATATATTTTTCAGATATGGCAAACTGCAGCTTGAGTGTTGAGGGATCTATCAGGTGGGCGATCTTGACAGAAGGCTGCACATAGGAGCCCTCACTGACGTAGCGAAACCCAATCACCCCGTCAAATGGTGCTCGTACCTCTGTCTCGGCTATCCTGACCTTCAGGAGGTTCATGTCGGCCAGTATAACGTTGTAGTCGGTCTGCAACTGGTCGAACGACTCCCTGCTCACGGCATCTTTCTCGAGCAGCACCCTCTGGCGTTCGAGCTTCTCAGCCAGCAGCTTCTCCTGTATCTCCGACCGGCGTAGCTGAGCCTGCAGGTCCTCGTCATAGATTTTTACCAGCAGATCACCCTTCTTAACCCTGCTGCCCTCCCTGAAGAATACGCCGGTAACTTTGCCTGGCACTTTGCTTACGATGTCCACCTCTTCATTTGCCAACAGTGAGCCGGCAGATCTGATACCGCTGGTGAGGTATGATGGTTTGGCTACGGTGCCGTTCACAGGAAGCTGTCCGCCACCCGGTGCTCCTCCGCCAGCCCTTCCCTGCGTCTGCGCCTGGCCCTGACCCTGCCGGTCACCGGCAGCCTGTCCCTGCGCCGGAGCAGTGGCAACGGAGGCATCCTTCTTCAGGTCCCTGTCACCCCAGAGGCCAAGTCTTGGTCCTCCGAACCATGCTGCAAGTATCAGCGGTATGCTGACCCACAAGGCAATCTTTGTTCCTTTTTTCATTCGGCATTGAATAGTTGTTGTATCATTCAAATGGAACCTGCATGAAGCTTGATGATCAAATTCTTCCGTCAGGTTTTGCTCCTACAGGTTTCGTTATTTCTGGTTACTTTCTGAAACTGCGAATTTAGCTGTTTCTGAAATCTCCTTGTGTTAAAGTATATTAAAACAGAAAGTACCGTAAAAAGTTCTCGTCCGCTGCCAGGGTCTCACGGGTCAGTAGTTCCCGATGATCTCCCTGACAACTGACTCCATATAGTCGGTTATTATCCTGTTCGATACCGTGAATCCATTGGCGAACATGGTGAATGCCAGCCTTCTGCCGCTGCCGGTGGTGACGTAGCCGGCAAACGACTTGGCACTGCCGATAGTTCCTGTCTTGGCAAAGACCCTGCCTTTGAAGAAATCGTCCCTGAAATAGCTCTTCATGGTACCCGACACGGCTCCTTCGGGGAGGGAGGCGATGAACGGGGCAGAGCATGGGCTGTTGTGCATATGCACCAGCAGTCTGACCGTCATCAGCGCACTGATGTTGTTGTTGGCTGAGAGTCCTGACCCGTCAAGCATGACTGCTTCATAGGGTTCGCATCCTATCGAGTCAAGGAATGATCTTATAACTTCCCTGCCGGCACTGAAGGTGCCCTCTCCCTGGATAGCGTATCCTAGGTGTTTTCTGATAGCCTCGGCATACATGTTGACGCTCTCGTGGTTGGTAACCCTGACAATCTCTTCCAGGGTGGGTGAGAGAGTCACGCAGAGAGGTGTCATCTCCTCCAGTCCTGCTGTAGCTCTGGCCGCTGAGGGAGGACCGTCGATCCTGATGCCTGCATCCCGCATCGCCCGGTCAAGCAGTTTCACCACCGTCAATGGAGGGTCCGGATTTGATGCTTTCAGTGCAAAGCTGCTGTCAGCAGGCACACTTCCTGCTATCCAGGCAGTGTGGGAGTAGGGTGCGTTGTAGACATAGCCCTCGTCACTTCTTCCTGACGAGACAAGATAACTGGTCATCCGTATATCCCTGCCGTATACCTCTACCGAGTCGATCACCGCGGGAGATCCTTCGTTGTAGCCGGTGATGTAGATATTGTATTTATTGTCGTTGAAATTAATATCGTAGACCCCTGCCCCGTAGTACTGCCCCAGGTTGCCCCATGACCATCCTGAGGGGGCGGGATTGAAGTCATAGATTGATGATGCTGCGGCAACACGGCCCCTGACATGCCTGATTCCGGCAGCCAGCAAAGCCTCTGTCCATTTTGCAGCGACATTCCCGTAGTGATCGTAGAAATACTCAGATCCCAGTGCCGGGTCTCCGCCGCCCCTGATGATTATATCGCCGTCAACCACACCGCGGCGGCTGTTGAATCTCCCCGAAACATAGATGTCGGTTGAGAAGCGGTAGTCAGGACCAAGGAGTGACAGTGCCACAGATGTGGGGTATAGCTTCATCACGGAGGCAGAGGCGAGGTTGCGCGTGGCGTCATAGCCGAAGATCATCTCACCGGTCACCGCGTCAGCAAAGTAAACTGACCACGATGTTCCGGTGAGGGTGGTGTCTGCCACTATTGCATCCATTGCACTCTGCTGACCGTTGAGGCCTGTTGCGGTGGCAACGGCAATGATGACTGCCTGTAAGATTCTTATTTTTATTCGCATTGGAATTTTCTGTTTCATGGGTCGCATGTAAATTGTTTGATTTTCGTTTTCAAATCACAGTGGAAGCTGTTTCCCGGGGTTGTTTCATCCGCCCTTATTCTGCTCAAGTGTTGAAAGCAGGCCGCAGGCGGCGCCGATATCCTCACCGCGGCTGGCACGTATTGTGGCTGTGATGCCTTTTGCATTGAGGCGGTCACGGAATGCCTCCATGGCGCTGGTGTCAGGGCTCCTGTATTGTGAGCCCGGTATGGCATGAAAGCGTATAAGGTTTATGCGACAGCGGATGCCGTTGAGAATTTTTGCCAGCTCTCGTACGTGTGCGGGAGTGTCATTGAGTCCCTCGAACAGAATATACTCGAAGGATATCCGCCTCTGCCTGCCGGGATCGAAGGCCCTGATTACCTCAAGCACTTTCTTGATGGGATGGGCTTTCTGCACCGGCATCAGCGCCTGGCGCTCATCATCAAACGGGGAGTGCAGGCTGACGGCAAGGTGACACCGGTTTCCTTCCAGGAAAGCCTGTACCCTGTCTGTGATCCCGATGGTGCTTACAGTAATGCGGGAGGGACTCCATCCGTATCCCCATTCTGCAGTGAGTATCTCCAGGCTCTTCATCACCTCCCCGAAGTTATCGAGAGGCTCCCCCATGCCCATAAAGACAATGTTGGTCAGGGAAGAGTGTTCGGGGATGCTTACGAACTGGTTCAGGATATCCCCTGACGAGAGATTGCCCTGGAACCCCTGTCTTGCCGTCATGCAGAAATGGCATCCCATGCGGCATCCCGACTGTACTGACAGGCATACTGTAGCGCGGTCACGGTCAGGAATGAATGCTGTCTCTATGAAACGGTGTTCATCAATGCCAAAGAGGTATTTTTTGGTGCCGTCGCTGGCGGAGGCTACTGACGAAGGCGGGGTGAGTCCTGTCTCCCAGTCTGTTTCCAGGAGGCTGCGGGCAGCAAGGGAGAGGTCAGTCATTTTTCTGATCTCAGGTGCCCCCCGTCTGTATAGCCAGTGGGCTATCTGGCGGGCAGCATATGGTTGCAGCGAGGCCGCAGCGGCAATATCCGACAGCTCATCAAGTGTCTTGCCGTAGAGTTGCTGTCTGCTCATCAGAAACGGTAGGCCGCCTTCTCCAGGTCACGGAGTGATTTAAAGGGTCGCGGTGGCTTCAGATGCCCGTTGAGAAAGCCATATATGTCAAGCCTTATCTTCCTGGCCTCGCGGTAATCCATCCTGTCAAAGGAGTGGCCACCGGGCATCTCCTCGAAAATCTTGTAACTGAAATTCTGTTTGCCGGCTGCCTTTAGTGACTTTATGAGATGTTCGACTTCCAGTACGTTGACATCCTCGTCGTTGGTATTGGTATGTATCAGCAGCGGGGTATTGCGGTAACGGTCAGCCTGCCAGGCAGGGGAGCGCCTGCGGTATTCGGCCACATTCTCGTCGGCTGTCTTGCCGATGTGGTAAGGGGCGGAGTAGAGATCACGATAGCTGTCGTCCTTGTAGCCCATTCGTGCTATGATGTCACTGACAGGCACACCGGCAAAGCAGGCCCTGTATGCCTCCGGATGATCGAAGATACAGAAGAGACCTATCAGTCCGCCGTGGCTCCAGCCTATAACGCCCACACGGTCGCTGTCAACGATCTCGTAGTTTTCGATCATGTACTTCCTGCTTGCATCAACATCCTCAACTTCCAGGCCTCCATAGTCGATTCGCCTGTACATGCCCGCACCGTAGCCCGTTGAGCCGCGGTATTCGGCTGCAACGACGATATATCCCTGGGCTACCATCTCACGTATGATATGAGTGTAGTAGGTGGTGAAGCTGGCATGTACCCCACCGTGGGGGAAGACCAGCAGCGGGTATTTTTTTGTGGCGTCCGCATCACGGGGTATGAAGACATAGCTCCAGAATTTCAAGGGGTTGCCGGCGCCCTGGCCGGTGGGATTGCTCTCCCTGGCCGGGGGCGGACCTGTCGTGTAGATCTTGTCAATGAAGGCCACATCTCCCACGCGTTCATACCAGAGGATATCGTCAATATTCTTTTCCAGTACATCAAGGCGATGGTCCAGGGATTCAAACCGTCGTCCGATATTGTTCAGGGCGTCCATCAGCTCGGCGTTGCCGGGCTGGGCTGATAGCACCGGACATACCGAGATGAAAAGGATCATAATGGAAGCGATTTTCACGAGGGTCTGTTTCATGTTGGTAGGTTATTGGATTTCTATCTCTCCGCTGAAAACAAATGTTGCCGGCCCGGCAAGAAATATCTCCGAGGCTCCCTCTCCGTCATTAACGTACCTGATTTGCAGTTCGCCGCCCCTGACACTCACACGGGTATCGCCAGTGACAATTTTGCCGGTCAGGGCTGCCGCAATGACAGATGCTGTTGCGCCGGTACCGCATGAGAGAGTTTCATCCTCCACTCCCCGCTCATATGTCCTGATCGTCAGTCCGTTGTCAGTTACGGTTGCCAAATTCACATTGACTCCTTCGGGGGCATAGCGGGGCGAATAGCGAAGGCCACGTGCAAATGTCACAAAATCAGCCAGCTCTGTATCGTCAGCAAAGATCACAAGATGAGGTACACCGGTGTTTACCAGGATGCCGTCGGGGGTCTTCCGGGCCTCCGTCACGTCCCTGACCGATATCTCTATGAAGTCATCGCCGGCCACCCTGGCTGTATGGGGACCATCGCCGGCAAGGAAGGAGAGGTCGCGGGATCCGGTAAAATGTTTCATGACAAAGTGAGCCGCACAGCGGCCGCCGTTGCCGCACATCTCTCCCGGAGAGCCGTCAGCGTTGTAGTAAAGCATTCTGAAATCATAGCCGGGAGATTCTTCAATGAGTATGAGGCCGTCAGCGCCAATGCCGAAGCGTCTGTCACACAGTCTTTTGAAGATATTGTTGTCATTGTGGTCAAGGAGCCGGGTGCTGTTCTCAACAATGATGAAGTCATTGCCTGTGCCCTCATATTTGTTAAAGGGAATTATCATTCCGTTAATTTGAAGTTAATTATTAAAAGATCGCAGCCCCGGTCTGTTAAAAAAACGAAAATTTGTAAAACAATTTACCATTTATGCGGTTGTAAAGATACTCAATACTTTTATGAGGCACGCAATTTGCAGCATAAGTGGGACAGATGAAAAAACAGTAAAAATTTATGGCTATGAAAGGTAAGAGTCTCATTGTTACTTTGCTCATTGCGCTGTTCGGAGCGCTGGCAGGTCTTTTTATTTATACCAGGTTCCTTGACAGGGACAAACTGGTAATAGGCACGGAGAAGGAGAGGCAGATGATTGAGGAGAATGCAAGGTACACCTCAATGGTGCCACAGTCGGGGGTGAATGATTTCACCTTTGCCGCTGAGCAGACCGTTCATGCCGTTGTGCATGTTAAGACCAAGGCTACAGTCAGTTCAAACTACAGTAATCCTCTCTATGAGTTTTTCTACGGTCCCGGTGCGAGCCGGCCACGAGAGGTACGTGGGTTCGGTTCCGGAGTGATTGTGACTGCTGACGGTTATATTGTGACCAATAACCATGTGATTGAGGAGGCAGATGAAGTTGAGGTGACTTTAAATGACAAGCGGACCTTTGAGGCTGATGTGGTGGGACGTGATCCCAGCACTGACATTGCGCTTCTGAAGGTCAAGGCCACGGGCTTACCCTACATAAAATTCGGTAACTCTGATGCCATAAGACTGGGAGAGTGGGTGCTGGCAGTAGGGAACCCGTTCAATCTGACCTCTACAGTCACGGCGGGGATCGTGAGTGCCCGGGGCAGGAGCCTGGGGCTGCTTGACAATCAATACCGTATTGAATCATTCATACAGACCGATGCTGCGCTGAACCAGGGTAACAGCGGGGGAGCCCTTGTCAACACTGCCGGGGAGCTGATAGGCATTACGACTGCCATAATATCTCCAAGCGGTGCCTATGCAGGCAACTCTTTTGCCGTACCCTCGTCAATTGTAGAAAAGGTTTACGTAGATTTAAAGGAGTATGGTGAAGTACAGAGAGGTCTCCTGGGTGTTAACATTACTGATGTCAATTCGGAGATAGCAGAGGCAGAAAAGCTCAGGGAGATTAAGGGGGTTTATCTTGCCGGAGTGGTGGAGGATGGTGCTGCCCAGGCCGCCGGACTTGCTGAAAAGGATGTTATTATTGCCATCAATGGCGAGCCGGTGGAGACCACTGCCGACCTGCAGGAAAAGGTAAACCGCTTCAGGCCCGGCGACAGGCTTGAGGTTACCTATCTGCGCAAGGGCAGGCAGGATAAGAAGATGGTGACTCTGCGCAACATCGAGGGCGGCACGGGAATCGTTGCCCCCGGCTCACAGAGCACATCGGTATTCGGTGCTACTTTCTCACCTGTCACTGCAGGTGACAAGGAGAAGTTCAGGATCAGCAACGGGGTCAGGATAACCTCAATCACCGATGGCCGCCTGAGGGATCTTGGCCTCGGAAGGGGAACGATCATCGTTGACGTGAACGGTCAGAAGGTTAGCAGTGCCGCTGACATACGCCGGGCAACCAACGATGAGAAGAGCCTTACTTCGGTGGAGGGATTCACTCCTGACGGGACCTATTTCAAGTATCAGACCCGGAGGTAGCACGAGTCATTCATAACGACCAGCATATCAGGAAGTTGAAAGCACAGGCTCCTCCAGGTTTGAGTGACATATTTTATTTGGTTATTAACTTATAAAGCAGTAACTTTGCGAAAATTTTTTCGAAGGGACAAAAAGCATGAGACAACTTAAGATTACCAAATCCATAACCAACCGTGAAAGTGCGTCGTTGGACAAATATCTGCAGGAGATTGGTAAGGAGGAGTTGATATCGGTTGAGGAAGAGGTAGAGCTTGCGCAGAGGATCAAGAAGGGTGACAGGGCAGCTTTGGAGAAGCTTACGAAGGCAAATCTCCGTTTTGTTGTTTCAGTGGCCAAGCAGTATCAGAACCAGGGACTTAGTCTCCCGGACCTCATTAATGAGGGCAACCTCGGCCTTATCAAGGCAGCAGAGAAGTTTGACGAGACGCGCGGATTCAAATTCATTTCATATGCGGTATGGTGGATCAGGCAGTCTATTCTCCAGGCTCTGGCAGAGCAGTCGAGGATAGTACGTCTGCCGCTCAACCAGGTAGGTTCTCTTAACAAGATCAACAAGGCTTTTGCCCGGTTTGAACAGGAAAATGAGCGTACCCCTTCACCTGAAGAGCTGGCGGAAGTGCTGGATCTTCCCAAGGAGAAGGTAGCAGACACTCTCAAGGTGTCAGGTCGTCACGTTTCGGTTGATGCACCCTTCGTTGAGGGTGAGGACAACAGCCTCCTGGATGTGCTGACCAACCTCGACTCTCCCATTGCGGACAAGATGCTCATTGACGAGTCGCTCTCCAAAGAGATAGACCGTGCCCTGACCACGCTCACCGAGCGCGAGAGGGACATCATACGCTACTTTTTTGGCATCGGCTGCCAGGAGATGACACTGGAAGAGATAGGCGAAAAGTTCGGGCTGACGCGCGAGCGTGTGAGGCAGATCAAGGAGAAGGCCATAAGGCGCCTTCGGCACACATCACGCAGCAAGCTGCTCAAAGGATACCTCGGATAAGGTCACAGGAGATCTGAAATGATAATGAGGATGACGGAACCATCCTCCCGTTATAAGGAATGAGCCCGGCTGAACCGGGCTCATCTTTTTTCCGCATTTAATTGCGGCATTGGGGGGAAGAACTGCTTTTAAGCGAATGACCCTTTCAGAATTAGTAAGCCGGGTCAAGATTCAGCGTAAAAATAACCAAAATAGGGTTATCGCATGGCATTCTCTGTTGCCTAACCCACAGAACCCGCTTGTGAACCAACAGAAGTACGACTTGATCTAACCCAATAGCTATTTCCCGGTGAATATCCTGATAAACTCATTCTTATATGAGTTGCCCAGGCTGGCCCTCAGGTTCTCCGACAGAAGGATCTCTCCCTGCCTTGTGTATCCTGTAACATGATCTAAATTAATAAGATAGGAATGGTGCACCCGTAAGAAACCCTGTCCGGAGAGCAGTCCGTCAAAATGTTTGAGGTTTTTGGAGCTGACCCCCTTCCTCTGACCTGTAAGATGGAAATTAGTACAGTAGCCATCAGCCTGGCACATGATGATCTCCGGCACCTTAAGGACTTCAAATCCCTTTATATTGGGAATTATCAGTGTCGACTGCCTTGCGGGCCCCTCCCTCATATTTTTCAGAAGTGATGATATGACTTCTTTGCTGAGGTCTGCACTCTCCGTACTCCTTACCTTTTGAACTGCATCGATGAGTTCATCGATGCTCACCGGCTTAAGGAGATAATCAGCAGCGCTGAACCTGAACGCCCTGATGGCATATTCACTGTAGGCGGTGACGAAGATAACCCTGAAGTCGACCGTGTCGAACATTGAAAGCAGGTCAAATCCTGTGCCGTCTGCCATCTCAACATCCAGGAAGACCACGTCCGGTGAACTGGCTTTTATGATTGCGAAGCCCTCCCTGACTGATGAGGCCTGGCCTGCCACTTCGACGTCAGGGCAGTATTCTGCGAGGTAATTGGCGATGACCTCCCTCGCCGGTCGTTCGTCATCAATTATTACAGCACGTATCATGATCGCTGATGTTTTGGTATGCAGGTATCTATCATTGCAGTTGTTTTCTTCAGGTTTTCAGCGGGATTTCGATTATGACCCGTGTGCCTGTCTCCTGGCGGTCGGGGTGAAGATCGGTGATCTCTATCCGGCAGTTGGTTCCATGGAGGTTATTGATGATCCTGAGCCGCTCCATGGCCAGGGCGATGCCCCGGGACTTGCCATGCAGGCTCTTGTCTTTCATCGCTTCCGACCTGGCCCTGCCAACACCGTCGTCATCCACAGTGCAGATAATGGTTTTATCCTTCATGGTCACATTGACGGCTATCGTTCCCTTTCTATCTTCCAGTGCCATCACCCCGTGCCAGATCGCGTTTTCGACGAAAGGCTGGACAAAGCCCGGAGATACCATCAAGGCCTCAGGGGAAATGTGCGGATCGATATTCAGGGTATAGTCGAACTTGTCTCCGAACCTCAGATGTTCAATCCCAAGATAGTCGTCAAGCGATTCCAGTTCCGCGCTCAGCCTTACGTAGTCTTCATTCATGTTGTTCAGGACCGTTCTTATCAGTTTTGAGAAATCTGAGATATATCTGTTGGCTGAGCGGCGGTCGCTGTTTGAGATAAAGTAATTGATGGAGTTCATGGCGTTGAAGATGAAGTGCGGGTTCATCTGTCCTCTGAGAGCCTGCTGGCGCAAGGCGTCGCGCTTCTGCTGTTCCCTGTGCCTGAGTTGCATGATTATGAATCCGGAAAAAAGTGTCAGCAGGAGCAGAACCGCCAGGGGCAGTGCTATGCGGAACAGCGTGGTCTGGTAGAAGTATGGCTTCAGGAAGATGGTGATTTTCCTGGAGTTGCTCCACGAACCGCTGAAATCCGTTGCCTGGATCTCCAGGTCGTACCATCCGGGCTTCAGGTTTGAGAAGTTGATGTTCCTGTCGCTATGGTCAGTATAATACCAGTTGTTGCTTTCACCTCCGAGACGGTACCTGTACCTTATCTTCTCCGGGTGCCGGTATTCAGGTACTACGAAGGAGAGGTGGAAATTGTCATTCCCCTTCTCAATCTCGATTGTGTCAGCGCGGTAAAGAGGCATTTCAGGAAATTTCCTTACCGCAGAGACCTCCAGCTCCTTCAGTATGATATTATTGGACAGTCTTTCAAAGGAGCCGCTCAGGATCTGGGCCGGGTCAAACTCCACGGCACCGCCGACGCCTCCGAAGAGGAACCTGCCGTCAGGAGTTACCCACGATGCATCGGAATTGAATTCGTGGAGGCTCAGTCCGTCATTCTCTCCAAACACCCTTATGAGTCCGGTGGCAGGATTGATTACCGAGATACCGCTGTTTGTCGATGCCCAGATGTTGCCTTCGCTGTCCCTGAGAAGAGAGTAGGTGGTGTTGTTCGAGAGTCCTGAGGCGGTTGTGTAAAACACCCTGTCTCCGGTGGCAGGATCATACCTGCATATCCCCGTACCCAGTGTGGCAAGCCACAAAACGCCGTCATCACCTTCGCATATATCCTCGATATTGGTGGTTCCGCGTGTTATCTTTGTGAATTCTGCTTTGCGCGTAACCAGATCGAGGCGCATGAGGTAGCTGTAGTTGCATCCGGCCCACAGAATATCGCCGTTCCGGTGAAGCGTGAATATGCCGATGGTGTCTCCGAGAGCGTATAGCTTCTCCACGGTTCCGGTCTCCGGGTCAAACCTGGTTATTCCCCCGTCGGCAATCAGTATTCGTCCCTCGCTGTCGTAACAGATAGAATGAACAAATTTCCCCGGGCTGTAATCTGTTCTCTGGCGGGAGGCAGCATCATACCAGCACAGCCTGTTGAAATAGTAACCTATCCACATGCCTCTCTCGTGGGGAAGAAATGCTCTCGGGTGCCACAGTTCACCCTGCTCCTCTTCAGTGAGTATGTTGAGCTTTTCGGTTTTACCTTGCCCCGTTATCCTGATGAGATAATTCCTGTCTCTTGCAGCCAGCCAGAGGGCTCCCTGGCTGTCACCGGCGATGCCGAAGATATTGAGCTCCCCGCCTGTATCGGTAAATGGGGCTATATGCCTGAATTCACACGACGTAAAAACAGCCTTGGTCAGGCCTCTGTAGGTATTGCCTTCTGTCTGGCGGGCAAACCAGAGCATGTCATCATCGTAAAAGAATATCGCAGTGGGCAGTCCTGTCACCTCCTTCGGTATTATTGTCAGTTCGTCCCGCCCGGGAAACAGGATATTGATGCCGCTGTCGTGGCTGTAAAACGCCAGTGGGATGCTGTCCCTGAATTGCAGGTCGCTGCCGTTGCCACTGTATTCAGTGAAGAGATGTTCATCCGCATCGTATCTGAAGAGTCCCTTGAGGGATGCCATCCACAGACTTCCGTCGCTGTCACGGGTGATGCGTGATGGCCCGGCAGTGTAGAAGAAAGTACCCGATCTGCCCGGCTTCCATTTGATTTTGTTGACGCTTCTGATCACTGCCCGGCCGTCACCGGTCAGGGAGTCTGATTCGAGTCCCGCTTCAATAACTATCGGACCCGTCAGCCACAGATGATCTCTTTCGCTGAAGGTTATGCTGAACTGGCTGAAGTGGAACTCTGCCATACTGGTCAGCTTTTGTGACCAGGCATAAGATGTTACCTTGCCGGTGGAAGGGTTATACCCGAGCAGCTCCTTACGAAGCAGAAAGTAAAGATGACCGTCAGGGCCCGCAGCAAAGTCCACCAGGTCATCCATTGAGTGACCCTTCAGGATCCTGATAACCCTGAACTGCTCTAAGGCACGGTCAAACCGGCAGAGCAGGCCGTTATCCGTTGTAAGCCACAGGTTGTCAAGAGCATCGATCACAACCGAGCTAACTGAAAAATAGGGAATCGTAGTACTGTCGGCCGGATCATGGTAATAATTAATGAATTCGGTGCCGTCATACCGTGTCAGCCCGTCCCACGTAGCCATCCATATAAAACCGCTGCTGTCGGCCACCATGCACCTGACATGGTCATGTCCTATTCCGTCCCTGGAGGTGTAATGTGTAAGTACGTATGACTGCGCATTCACCCCGGCCGTGAAGGCAAGCATCAGTAAAACCGCTGTGAGCAGCAGTGACCGGGAGTATTTATGTTCAGTATGGTTCACAATGCAAACATCTGATCAAACTTACATAAAAACACCGGAATCTGTACCGGCTAATGGCGATCCGGGCTACTGCCCGTATTTAATGGAAAAAATAGTGAACAGAAGGGGAAAAGCTACCCTGACATCACTTTGCCGTTAAACTCCGGTTTCACCTCTCCCGATTGCTTTGAATTGTTATTTTTGTCCCTGAAACAACCCATGGAATTCAAACTGATATCAGACTATGTGCCCACGGGCGATCAGCCGGAGGCGATAAGGCAGCTCTCCGGTGGTCTCCTGCAGGGTGTGCCGTACCAGACTCTGCTGGGTGTCACTGGTTCCGGCAAGACCTTCACCATTGCGAATGTCATTGAGCAACTCAACAGGCCTGTCCTGGTTCTCAGTCATAACAAGACCCTGGCAGCACAGCTTTACGGTGAGTTCAGGCAGTTTTTTCCGGACAATGCGGTTGAGTATTTTGTCTCATATTACGATTACTATCAGCCGGAGGCATATCTGCCGGTGACAGACACATATATTGAGAAGGACCTGGCTATCAATGACGAGCTGGAAAAGCTTCGTCTGAGTGCCACTTCGTCGCTGCTTTCCGGCAGGCGTGACGTGATTGTTGTCTCATCTGTCTCCTGTCTCTTCGGCATAGGTAACCCCGATGACTTCCGTTCGAACACGGTCCATGTCATCAAAGGCAGCAAGCCGGGTCGCAATGTGGTATTGCGGAAGCTTGTCGACAGCCTCTACGCGCGTAATGAGCTGGAGTTTACCAATGGTACTTTCAGGGTACGGGGTGACACTCTGGATGTCTATCCTGCCTATGCCGACCTTGCACTGAGGATAGTATTTTTCGGTGACGAGATAGAGGAGATCTCCACTTTTGATCCTCTCAGCGGAGAGCACAGGGATGATCTCACCGAGTATGTGATCTACCCGGCAAACCTCTTTGTCACGACGCGTGAGCGTATAAACATTGCCGTGAGTCAGATACAGGATGACATGGTGCTGCAGGCCAGACACTTTCGTGATACGGGAAGACCGGAGGAGGCCAGGCGGATAGAGCAGAGGGTACAGTATGACCTGGAGATGATCAAGGAGCTGGGTTACTGCAGCGGCATAGAGAACTACTCCCGCTATTTTGACGGCAGGGCACCGGGTACCAGGCCCTTCTGCCTCCTGGACTGTTTCCCGAGCGACTTTATTACCGTGATTGACGAGAGTCATGTCACCCTGCCGCAGATACGGGCCATGTACGGCGGCGACCATAGCCGCAAGCAGACACTGGTGGAGTATGGTTTCCGGCTTCCCGCGGCACTGGACAACAGACCATTGCGGCTTGAGGAGTTTGAGGCGCTGACGGGACAGACTATCTTTATGAGTGCCACTCCTGCCGATTATGAGATGGAGAAAAGCGAGGGGGTCTTCGTTGACCAGGTGATCAGGCCTACCGGGCTTCTCGATCCGCCTGTGGAGGTGCGGCCCAGCCGCAACCAGGTTGATGACCTGATGGAGGAGATACAGAAGAGGTCTGCGGCTGGAGAGAGGGTGCTGGTGACAACCATGACCAAGAGGATGGCGGAAGAGCTTAACAGCTACCTCGGCCGGTTTGATATTCGCTGCCGGTATATTCATTCCGGTGTTGAGACACTCGAGAGGGTAGAGATACTGGAGGGATTGCGCTCGGGTGAGTTTGATGTGCTGGTAGGTGTCAACCTGCTTCGTGAGGGGCTTGACCTTCCGGAGGTATCCCTGGTAGCCATCCTCGACGCCGACAAGGAGGGCTTCCTGCGTTCAGGGAGGGCTCTGACACAGACGGCAGGACGCGCGGCGAGGAACCTCAACGGGCTGGTGGTGATGTATGCCGACAGGATCACGGGAGCGATGA
>CAZFIF010000030.1:0-19730 GCA_964519065.1 uncultured Rikenella sp. | reverse complement strand
TCTTCCGCGACAATGACATACTTTTTGTGGGCATCCATGCACTGCATCGCATCTCGAAGTACAAGGGCAGGGATGACACTCCGCCGCGCATCAACAAGCTGGGCACCGGCGCCTGGCAGAAGATGAAGCAGGCGACAAAGAAAAAGGTCAAGGATATTGCACGTGACCTCATCAAACTCTACGCCAAAAGAAAGGCCTCCGGCGGCTTTGCCTTCTCCCCCGACTCTTATCTTCAGAGGGAGCTTGAGGCTTCGTTCATCTGGGAGGATACTCCCGACCAGCTTGCCAGCACCGTTGCCGTAAAGGAGGATATGGAGACGCCGGTGCCCATGGACAGGCTTGTGTGCGGTGACGTGGGGTTCGGCAAGACCGAGGTGGCGGTCAGGGCCGCCTTCAAGGCTGCAACAGACGGCAAGCAGACAGCTCTGCTTGTCCCTACGACAATACTTGCTCTTCAGCATTACAAGACCTTCACCTCCCGCTTCGAGAACTTCCCGGTACGTGTCGATTACATCAGCAGGCACCGTAAGCCTGCCGAGCAGAAGCAGATATTGAAACAGCTGGCTGACGGTGAGATAGACATCATCATAGGAACGCACAAGCTTACAGGCAAGGAGGTCAGGTTCAAGGATCTCGGCCTGCTGATCATTGATGAGGAGCAGCGTTTCGGTGTGGCGGTGAAGGAGAGACTGAAAAGCCTCAGGGCAGGTGTTGACACCCTGACCATGACCGCCACCCCCATCCCCCGCACTCTGCAGTTCTCTCTCATGGGCGCGCGCGATCTCTCAATAATAACTACACCACCCCCGAACAGGATGCCTATCATCACCGAGCTGCACGGCTTCAATGATGATATTATCCGTGAGGGAATCGTCTACGAGGTGAGCCGAAACGGCCAGGTATTCTTTATCAACAACAGGATAGAGAACATCATGGAGGTAAAGGCCACTATCAACCGTATATGCCCGGAGGTGAAGACGGCGGTGGTGCACGGGCGCATGGAGGGACAGGAGATAGAAAACGTGATGTTCGATTTCATCAGGGGCGACTATGATGTGCTTCTTGCAACTACCATCATAGAATCGGGCCTTGACATACCCAACGCCAACACCATTTTCATAAATGACGCTCATAAGTTCGGGCTCTCCGAGCTGCATCAGCTTCGTGGCAGGGTTGGCCGCTCCAATAAGAAAGCCTTCTGTTATCTCCTCACTCCCCCCCTCTCCATGCTCACCGGTGAAGCCAGGAAGAGACTCAGGGCCATCGAGGAGAACTACGAGCTTGGCAGCGGATTTAACATTGCGCTCCAGGACCTTGACATTCGCGGGGCCGGCAACCTGCTAGGCGGAGAGCAGAGCGGCTTCATTGCCGACATAGGGTACGAAACATACCAGAAGATTCTGGAGGAGGCTGTCAGGGAGCTCAGGGATGAAGAGTTTGGTGATCTCTTCCCGGCTGCGGCTGACAAAGCTGAGCCTGAAAAGGGGACCACCTCCAGGCAGTTCGTAGCTGATGTGACGGTTGATACCGACCTCGAAATAATGTTTCCTGATGAATATGTGTCTAACATACCGGAGCGTATCAGGCTCTACAAGGAGCTTAATGATATCAGGGATGAGACTGCGCTGGCAGCCTTTGAATCACATCTTACCGACAGGTTCGGACCGCCCCCGCCTCCTGCCATGGCCCTGTTGGATATTGTAAGGCTCAAATGGATCTCATCAGGTATAGGCATTGAGAAAGTAATATTAAAAAACAGCACAATGATTGCTAACTTTGTGACAGACCGGACGTCACAGTTTTACAGTGATCCTCTCTTCATCTCAGTAATGAACTATGTCAACAGGAAACAGGGCAGCATGACCGTGAAACAGGGCAACGGCAAACTAAGCCTTACCGTCAGGGGTGTGACTTCCGTCTCGCAGGCGATAGTGCTCTTCGGCAAGATCCTCTCCTGGCACGCCTCAACCATAAAACAGGAGGAAGGTCAGTGAATCTTATAATTGACATCGGCAATACCGGCACCAAGGCGGCTCTCTTTGATGGCAGCATGCTTGTAAGGAAAGAGCGGCTCCTGTCAGATAATCCTGAGGCTGTCGCCATGTTTGCCGGCAGTACACAAATAGACGGTGCCATCGTCTCAAGCGTAAGCGACGACCCGTCTGAGCTGCTTGCCTATCTCGGCAGAAACATCAGCAGGGTCCATCACCTCACATGGCAGTCGCACTACCCCTTTGTGATCGACTATGACACTCCCGCATCGCTGGGTGTCGACCGTCCTGCTGCTGCTGCGGGTGCGCTTGTACATCACCCGGGGTCTGACATACTGGTCATTGATGCCGGCAGTGCCCTGACTCTCGACCTTGTCAGCGGAGGGAAATACCGTGGCGGCAGCATCTCTCCCGGCGTAGCAATGAGGTTCAGGGCTCTGCATGAGTTCACCGGCCGTCTGCCCCTTGTAACATATCACAGCGGGTTCTCATTCCCGGGCAGAACAACGGAAGATGCAATAGCCGGTGGCGTCGTCACGGGGATCGTATATGAAATAAATGAGTATATTCGCACATTCGAAGAAAAGCACCCCAGGCTCGTCACTGTGATCACGGGAGGCGATGGCATGATGCTCATGTCACGGAGCGGCAAAAAGATGTTTTTGTACCCGGATCTTGTGGCTGAGGGATTGAACTTTTTACTTGACACTAATGTATAGAACCGGAAGATTTGTCCTGATATGCCTTTTGGCTCTCCTCACCTCAGGAGCGGCAGCCCAGAAAAAAGTATATTCTCCCTTTGCCAGGTATGGCATCGGTAACATAGAACAGCAGGGAACATTCAGGAGCCGTGCCATGGGAGGCATCAGCAGCGGCCTCAGGGATAATCTCACGCTCAACTACCTCACACCGGCATCATACAGCAGCATTGACACCGCATCATTTCTCTTTGACTTCGGTCTCGATTACGGTGCAATGAGGCTGGATGGGAATGATCTGACATACTATTCCCAGGATCTCAGCTTCTCCCACCTGATGCTGGGATTCCCGGTGATGAAGGGACTGGGGGTTGCGGCTGCCATTGTGCCCTATTCCAATGCCTACTACGACATCGGGGGAGAGACGTCATCCGGCGGTGTTGCCGGCGAGATGTACGAACACCATATGGGTACCGGCGGATATCAGAAGGTATTGCTCGGAGCCGGATACTCCCCGATCAGTTATGTCTCCGCCGGTGTGAACATGTTCCTGGTATTCGGTGATGTCATGCGGCTTAACGACTTTATATTCACCTCTGATAACAACTATTTCAATACAAGAAAGCAGAGCAGTGTTACCATGAATGGGATAGGTCTTGAGGCCTCTATGCAGGTGATGGTGCCGCTGCCCGACAAATGGTATTTGAATGGCGGCTTCAACTATACCCCCTCCTTCAGCCTTAAGACCAGTACCGATGATATCATCTTCAGGTATTCCAATTACCAGACCTCGCTTCTCTCCTCCGACACTCTTTATCAGGCCAGCGGCAGCACCACCAGCAGGCTGCCGGCAACGATAAGGGCAGGGATTGCTGTCGGAAAAACTGACAAATTCACTGCAGGTGCTGACATTGTATATTCGAAGTGGACTGAGGCATCCCTTCCCGGCACCTATGGAACATACAGGGATGCCATCTCTCTGCATGCAGGAGCTGAGTATATCCCTGAAAAATACTCCATCTACAGTTTTTTTGACCGGCTTGAATACCGCATAGGCTGCCGTTACGGTGAGAGTTATACTCTCTTTGAAGGAGACAAGCTCAACGAATACGGCATAACTTTTGGAGCTGGCATACCAATGAGAAGATCGAGATCCAGGATTTCCCTCTTTGTGGACATGTCAGGCAGGGGCAGCACCGATGACAGCATGGTCAGGGAGAAAACGATAACGATCGGGGCCAGTCTCAACCTGTTTGACTACTGGTTCCTGAAAGCGAAGTATGATTAACAATTATAGAAAGAGATGAAAAGAACATTAATCGCGACTCTTGCTGCAGCTCTTCTGGCAGCAATCTCAGTTACCTCTCAGGCGCAAAAGGGTATTGATACGGGCACTCCTTTCGGCAGGGGTGAGGACAGCGTAATGTGTCTGCGCAACACATCACTTTACTCAACCTATTACGAGAACAAAGATTACAATATGGCCGTCCAGTTCTGGAGACCGGTCTTCAGCGACTGTCCCGGATCATCAAAGAATACCTATATCAAGGGTGAAACGATGTACAAGGATTTCTTCCGCAAGTCGGGTGACAAAGCCTATATTGACACTGTGATGATGATACTTGACCAGCGTACGGAATACTTCAACGAGGGAGAGTCCAATAACCTGCGTAAGGCCTTTGCATTGTATGAGTTCGGTGGCAATGACCCTGAATACGCCAAAAAGTGTTATGACATCATCAGCGGTGTGATGGCGACATCGCCGCAGAGCTTTGACTACACCTATTCGAGTCTTTATATGGCCATCACTGCCAAGTGTTTTGTGCTTGATCTCATCGAATCGCCAGCTGTCATCAAGGCCTACTCGGAGGCGATGAAGGTTGTTGACAGCCAGCTGGCGCGCAAGGCTGATGACCGCCGTTATCTCGACGCCAAAAAGAATATAGATGCCGTCTTCAGGTCGAGCGGGGCTGCCTCCTGTTCAAGTATCGAGGAGCTCTTCGCTGAAGGGGTTGACAAAAATCCATCTGACACGGCGATGCTGAAGAAGGTGCTGTCGCTTCTTACCGAGACAGGGTGCAGGGATTCCGAACTCTACTTCAAGGCAGCCACCAACCTCTACCGCTGCGAGCCCAATGCCGCATCAGCGGCGCAGCTTGCAGAGATGAATGTGGCCCGCAAGAGATACAATGAGGCCGAAAAATATTATACCGAAGCCATAGAGCTGGAGACAGACCGTATTGTAAAATCAGGTCTGCTGACCAAGCTTGCCACTCTCGAGCTGACGTCAGACAGCAAACAGGCTGCACGCGATTTTGCCAAGGCAGCCTACTCGCTTGACCCGACCAATGGCTATGCTCTCTTTATTATTGCAGAAGCGTATGCCGGTGCACGTATAGGCGAGACCTTTGAGAACCAGACTGTATACTGGGTGGTGGTCGACTATCTTGTTCGTGCAAAGAACGCTGATCCGGGGCTGAAGGAGCAGGTAGAGGAGAGGATAGCCATCTACTCAAGACTCTTCCCCACGAAGGAAGAGGCATTCTTCAGGAGCCTCGTGGAAGAGGGAGCTTCATACCAGGTGGGTGGCTGGATAAATGAGTCGACCACCGTAAGGTTTAAGAAGGAGTAACCGCCAGTGCCTTCCGGCAAAATATATTCACTTGTTGGAGCAGCCCTGCTAGCCGGGACTGCTCTGCTCTCTTCCTGTGAAAAGAGAGAGCTGCCGGTCAGGGAGCTTCAGATCAGGGAGCTGCCTTCACTGTCAGCCCGGGACGTCGAGACAATGTATTCCGACTCCGGCAAGGTTACACTGCTGGTGCGTACACCGCTGATACAGCAGTTTTCCAGCGATGAGCAGCCTTACACTCTCTTTCCCGATGGACTGACGGTGCTTTTCTACGACAAGAAAACGGAGCCTCAGGCCAGTATCACTGCACAATATGCACGGTATACCGAAAAGGATGAGCTGTGGGAGCTGCGTGACAGCGTGGTGGCAGTCAATACCGAGGGTGATATCCTTGAGACCGAGCTCCTCTTCTGGAGCGAACCCAGGGAGAGTGTCTGGTCCGACAGGTTCGTCCGTATCACCGGCAAGGATCAGATAATCATGGGGACGGGATTCGAGTCGGACCCAAGGCTTTCCAAGTGGAAGATCAAGAACGTAAGTGCTACCATATACGTAGACAATGAGCAAAAAGTCACTCCTGTTGATTGAGATAGTGTGGGCTCTCCTCGGCCTGGCATGCCTTGCCATTGCCATACGGGAGATAAGCCATAACGGCCTGCGTGGCGCATGGCTCTGGCTTGTAATGTCAGCGGGAGCATTTGCTCTTGCCGCATTGCGTGACTCTCAGCGAAAAAAAATGTAACTTTGGGTGATGAACCCGCTGGTGATCATCTCTTTTGCAATACTGCTGGCCGCCTTCTTCTCGGCCATGGAGCTGGCATTTGTCTCTTCAAATAAGCTGCGCATAGAGCTTGACCGCAAGCACGGGCAGTTCGGATCAGGAATTATCTCAGTCTTTGCCCGCAATCCCGGCCAGTACATATCCACGATGCTCATCGGGGTCAATATTGCTACCGTAGTATTCAGCATGCTCGCTGCTGACATGATCGAGCGCTGGCTGATGCACATCATTCCCTCCGAGGTTGTCATTTTTCTGATCCAGACCATCATAACGGCAGTCATAATACTTGTACTCGGAGATTTCCTGCCCAAATCCGTTGTCAGACTGAACCCCAATTTCTTTCTGAACCTGTTTGCGATTCCCACAGCTCTCTTCTATTATGTCTTTTACCCCGTCAGTAAATTCACCCTGTGGCTTGCCAACATCCTCATGAGGTTCTTCTTTGGCATCCGTACTGAGCGCAATGAGCAGGAGAACCGGATCTTTACCCGCATTGATCTCGATCACTTCGTCAATGACCTGGTGGAGACTGAGGAGGAGAAAGACGAGGAGAGCAGCAGCCTGCGCATATTCCAGAATGTGCTGGACTTTTCGTCAGTGAAGGCCCGCGAGTGCATGGTGCCCCGCACGGAGATCGTCGCACTCCCCGTGGAGTCTGGCCCCGAAGAACTTAAGCAGCAATTCATTGAGTCAGGCCATTCAAAAATACTGCTCTACCGCGACAATATTGATAATATGGTCGGCTACTACGAACTCAAGGATATCCTTCATGAACCCGGGGATCTGGAATCAGGCATGAGAAAACTGGTTGTCGTGCCGGAGACCATGACCGCCAACAAGGTGCTAAGGATGCTCTCCGATGCCAACAAAAGCATTGCCCTTGTCGTTGACGAGTTCGGAGGCACCTCCGGCGTGGTCACCATTGAGGATGTCCTCGAGGAGATAGTGGGTGACATTGAAGACGAGCATGATACCAGTGACCTGGTGGAAAAAAAGATAAACGAGAAGGAGTATGTCCTCTCTGGCAGGCTGGACATCGACTACCTCAATGAGGAGCTGGACCTGGATCTACCTGAGAGTGATGAATATACCACTCTCGCCGGACTTATCCTATATGTTCACGGGAACATTCCGCGGCAGCAGGAGCACATACGTGTAGGGGCAAACCTCTTCACAGTACTGCGGAGCACCCCCACAAGGGTTGAGCTGCTTAAACTGAAAATTGATTAGCGGCGCGGCAACATCAATTATTTCGCTGCCCTCTTCATCTCCGTATAATATTTAAAATATAGCGGTATCGCCCTCATTCCCGCAAAGAGGTTTTCAAGAGGATAGTTCTCATTGGGTGAGTGTATGGCATCATCCTCCAGTCCAAAACCCATAAGTATCGATTTTACCCCCAGTATATTTTCAAATGTAGAGATGATTGGTATGCTACCACCGCTGCGCACGGGGATCGGCTTCTTGCCAAAGATCTCCTCGTAGGCCCGTTCGGCAGCAAGGTATTCGGGAGTGTCGATAGGACTGACATAAGCTTCTCCCCCGTGGAGATATTCTGCGGATATCTTTACTCCGGCCGGAGCGATGGCTTTTATATGGTTTATTGCCAGTTCAGCTATCTCTTCAGCCTTCTGGTAAGGCACAAGCCTCATTGAGATCTTGGCAGAAGCCTTTGAGGGCAGAATGGTCTTTGCACCTTCACCAATATAACCGCCCCAGATGCCGTTAACATCGAGTGTCGGCCTGATGCCTGTACTCTCGAGTGTTGTGAAACCCTTCTCCGATGCCAGTGCTTCAACTCCTATTGATTCCATGTATTTCGCAGGGTTAAAAGGTCTTTCGGCCATCTTCTCCCTCTCGGCATCGGTGGGTACCGACACCTTATCATAGAATCCCGGGATGGTTACCCTCCCGTCACTGTCCTTCAGCTTTGAGATGATATCGCATAACACATTACAGGGATTCATCACCGCACCGCCGTAGATTCCCGAGTGCAGGTCACGGTTGGGGCCAGTAACCTCTATCTGGATGTAGGAGAGGCCTCTCAGTCCTGAGGTGACCGACGGGGTATTCGCAGAGATTATGGTTGTGTCAGAGACGAGTATTACATCTGAGCCAAGCATCTCTTTATATTCAGAGCAGAACCCTGCGATGCTTTCAGAGCCGGCCTCCTCCTCCCCCTCTATCATGAATTTTACATTGCACGGCAGGGTGCCTGTGGCATTCATCATCTCAAAGGCCTTCAGGTGCATAAACAATTGCCCCTTGTCGTCATCGGCACCGCGGGCCCATATCTTGCCGTCACGTATCTCCGGCTCAAAGGGGGGCGACAGCCATTTGTCGAGCGGTTCTGCAGGCATAACGTCATAGTGGCCATAGACAAGTATGGTAGGCAGTGACGGGTCTATGGTCTTCTCACCATATACGATGGGGTTTCCCGGTGTGGCATAGACCTCAGCGCGGTCAGCCCCGTTGCTGAGGAGCAGGTCGCGAATATATTCCGCTGCCTTCATCATCTCAGGTTTGTTGGCCTCCGATGCGCTGATAGATGGGATACGTATGAGCGCGAAAAGCTCTTCAAGGAATCTCTCCCTGTTTGTTTCAATGTAACTTTTAATTACTTCCATGATTATTTGTTTTTAGCGTATTCGTTTGCTGACCACTGTAGCCTCTCATACCACTCCTCCCCGAAAGCCCTTATAAGGGGCTCCCTGAGGAAGGCATAAAGTTTTGTTCCCTGCCTTGCGCCGGCGGCAACACCCGGCCGGCAGATAGACCACTCTTCGTAGTTCACGGCCCTGAAATCGCGGTATTGTTTCACCCTTGCAGGGAAGAGGTGGCATGAGAGCGGTTTCCTGAAATCTACCGCTCCGGCATTGAATGCCATCTCAATTCCGCATTTGAAGATACCCTTTTCCATTATTGTGTAGGCACACTCTTCATTGTTTATGAGGGGAGTCACATCCTCTCCCTCAATATCCCTGATGCTGGTGCCCAGCGCCTCTATGGCCCTTATCCCCTCAGGCCTCAGGTATGACCGGAGTTCAGGCCAGATACTACCGAGGATTACTGCTTCATCAGGCGTCAGGGGTGCACCCGTGTCACCGTATCGGCAACAGCTGCCTTTGCACGCCTTCAGGTCACACGAAAAATCCTTCTCAATGAGTGCCAGTGATACAATGGTGTCGTCAATCTGAAGCATCTAATCCTGCACAAGTGGTTTACCGGTCATCTCTTCAGGTATGGGAAGACCCATGAGAGTAAGTATCGTGGGTGCCACATCGGCGAGTATCCCTTCCTTCACCTCACTGACACGGTTGCTGACCAGGTAAAGCGGCACAGGATTGAGTGAATGGGCCGTGTTGGGTGATCCGTCAGGGTTCAGGGCATAGTCGGCGTTGCCGTGGTCGGCGATGATCAACACCTCATAACCGTTGGCGGTTGCGGCCCTGACGACGTCACCGGCACACTCATCAACGGCCCTCACAGCCTTCTGTATAGCATCATATATCCCGGTATGGCCAACCATG
The DNA here is from genome assembly GCA_964519065.1 of uncultured Rikenella sp. Classification (GTDB taxonomy): domain Bacteria; phylum Bacteroidota; class Bacteroidia; order Bacteroidales; family VadinHA17; genus SR-FBR-E99. The sequence continues at coordinate 10,101 of CAZFIF010000030.1, read as the reverse complement.
TCTCCATTGGCAAAATTGAGGCATATAAAATCATACTTCTGTTTTGCGATCTCTCCGATAACCGCATCCCTGACCTTATAGGCGCTCATCTCAGGCTGTAGATCATAGGTTGCCACACGTGGTGAAGGGATAAGTATTCTCTCCTCCCCCGGAAACTCCTTTTCCCGGCCTCCCGAAAAGAAGAAGGTCACATGTGCATATTTCTCCGTCTCGGCAATCCTGAGTTGCTTTTTACCCAGTTCACCGAGTATCTCCCCGAGGGTCCTCTCCACATTGTCCTTGGGAAAAATGATGTGAAGCCCCTCGAACTTGTCGTCATATGGAGTCATGGTAAGATAATGGAGCGGAACGGTCTTCATCCCCGCCTCAGGCATATCCTGCTGTGTCAGTACCATTGTCAGCTCTCGTGCCCTGTCGTTCCTGAAGTTGATAAAGACTACCACATCTCCCTCAGAGACCGTTGCCAGGGGCCTGCCACTTTCATCCGTGACTACTATCGGTTTCATGAACTCATCGGTCACCCCTTCGTCATATGACTCCTGCATGGCGCTGAGGATATCGGTGGCGGGCCTTCCGGTACCGTGTACCAGCATGTCATAAGCCTCCCTGATCCTTTCCCATCGTTTATCGCGGTCCATGGCATAATATCTGCCCACAAAAGAGGCTACCCTGGCATTGCTCTTTTCCAGGTGCTTCAGAAGGTTGGACATATATCCCTTTCCGCTGCGCGGGTCGGTATCCCGGCCGTCACCGAAGCCATGAACAAAGACCTCCCTCAGGCCGTAGTCCATGGTCATATCGCACAGTGCATATAGGTGGGTGTCAAGAGAGTGAACCCCTCCATCGGACAGCAGTCCCATAAAATGGACCTTTACTCCCTTGTCGCGTGCATAGGAAAAGGCATCGGAGAGAGTTTTGTTGGACCGTATCTCCCCTGAACGGCATGCCTTGTTGATCTTAACCAGATCCTGGTACACGATTCTGCCTGCCCCGATGTTGAGATGACCGACCTCCGAGTTGCCCATCTGACCTTCGGGCAGTCCCACATCCTCGCCGGAGGTAAGCAGCCGTGAGGAGGCGTATGTTTTCTTTATAAGGTCAATGTTGGGCGTACCCGTTGTGCTGATAACATCACTTTTTGTTCCGTCTCCTATACCCCAGCCGTCCAGGATCATCAGCAGTACTCTTTGGTCTTTCATCAAATGTTTTTATGTTTGGTTGATCAGTATGCAAAAATAGCCATTTCATCCGGAAGGGTGACCGGCATTAAGGTTTAACACGGGAAGCAATGAAATGTTTTACCTGGCCCCGATGACCTCCCTCACACTGATACGGAATGCCTTATCGGGGCAGGTTGGTTCATACTCAATATCATGCCCCACAAATGCGTTCCACTCCCTCTCCGTGAGATTGCGGGTCACCTTGTCACAGAGGTCCCCGGTCATGCTTCTCACATGTGCCGGCCGCCGCGTAACAGAGTTGCCGGCAGCGGCAAGGAAAGCGTTGCCCTGATCGGTGAACGTCATCGACACTATCTCCTTCTCGCTGTCTGATATCACAACCGGTGGCTGGCTCATATCGCTCAATGACCAGAGTCTTATCTCTCCCGAATCATCTGCTGTGGCAATCTGTTCATCGTGGTGGTTGAATGCTATGCACCTTATGGCACCCGGATGACCCCCGGCAGTCGTCTCCACGTTTCTTCCTGAGGTATTCCATATCAGTAATGATCCTTCACTGTCACCGGTGACCAGCATATTGCCCCGGGGCAGAAACCTGTGTGCAGTAATCATGCTGTTGCTGTTTTCGATAATGTGCTTCTCGCCGGGTGCGGCCATATTCCAGAGCAGCACCTTTCCCTCCCGTGTCAGTACAGCCATCATGGAGTGGTCTGCCGACATCTCCAATGCAGCTATCCCCTCCGGGTAATGATCAACCACGCGTTCACGGTGTGAAACAAGATCCCACTCACTTATCGTGCCGTCGCTGCGGGATGACCACAGCAGGTTATTGCCGGATGAAAAGATCAAAGCGGTAACACCCCCGCCGGATCCGCTCATGGTATAACCTATAGAGTCATCAGCGAGGGGTATCATTACTATCTCTGAGGTCTCAGTGCCGCAGGCCAGCCATGATGCATCGGGACTGATGGTCATGGCCCTGATGATCTTGTCTCCTGACCATATCATTCTACGGCTCCATGCATCCTGGTTGCTCTGCCACCGTAATACCTGTCCTTCGCTGTCAGCGGTATAGACAATGTTTCCGGCAGGATCTTCCGCCATTGCCGTCATTGAACCCTCAGCGAGGAATCGCGAGTAGTAACTGTTACCGTATCTTTTACCCACTTCATAGAGTGCCAGGAAAAGATCTGGGTCATTCTCTGTTCCCGAGTAGCGGTCATTAAAGATATAGGCCTGTCTTGCAAGTAATATCTGCAGGTCCTTCTCACCGGAATAATTCAATGACCTTACTGACAGGGAGGTAGCCACGGCAAGCATCTTGCGCCTGCTCTCTTCCAGTGCTGCAGCCACGGCAGCGGCCTTCTCCGAGACCGATTCCCTGGCAGTACGCTCTGCCTCAGCGGCTTTTTCTTCTGCCGTGGTAGCCCTGGTTTCGGCAGCGTAAGTATTCTCTCTTTCAAGTTCAGCCTGCATCGATGCCGTCTTCAGTGTGTCCTGGAGCGTATTCAGGCTGTCGCTCAGCAGATCGCTGAATGCCAGTGCCTCATCTTTTATCTGCAGTGCTACCGACTTCTGCTTCTCGGCCTTGTTGCGAAGTGAAAAGACAGTGCCAAGGGCAATGAGCGTGATCAGGGCCATCAGTCCAAGGATCCCTGCTATAAGCCGCGACCGTCTTATACTTTCAGTACCTGTCTTGCGGCGGTACTCCTCCCTGACTGCATACTCTTCCTCGGAGTTTCTAAGGAAGAGCATGGTTCTCTCGAAGGCGGGGTCTATCTTTTCGGCCCAGGCGAGTGTCGGGTTATTCTCCTCCCTCCACCTTACTGCCAGCAGGAGGTCGGGGGCAGTCCACAGCTTGCCCGTGCCCTCCTGATAATGTTCGGCAGCCCTGGCAAGCTGAAGGTACAGTTTGCGTGAGGCCTCCTCATCATCCATCCACTTGCGAAGCATACTCCAGAGTCGAATTATGCTTTCATGAGTGATGTCAAGCACGCTGTCGGTGGTCAGGGCAACCTCCTTGGAAGGTGTTATGAAGGAGTATTCGGGGCTCCTGAATACTTCAGCCACCTGTATTATCTCTTCTATGGTGCAGCCTGTCTGCCTGGAGATTGAGATGATGCGCTCAGGTTTTCGCAGTTCCCTTCCGTCGTCCGTCCTTGCTGTTATGGCACGGAAGATCCGCGAAGCCACATATCTGTGCCTCTCATCAAGCGATTCGAGAGCCTGGCCGGCATGCTGAGAGATGGCTCCCTTCAGCTGACCTACAGCCTCATAGTCAGCAATGCTCAGAGGCCGGTTCATATCACCGCTTCTGCTCCACTGGTTCCACAGGCGCATCAGCAGATGCTGCAATACAGGAAGCTGTCCGGGCCTTTCAGTAATGTCAGAGAGTATCACCTTCACAAGTGAACGGTCAATGGAAGCACCTGCCACTCTTACCGGATCTTCAATCACCGAGGTAAAGGCATCGAGCGATATCTGAGGGAGAAGATAGCTGCTGCTGTTCATCAGGTTGGTCAGGCTGTGAAAGCGCGAACATTCGGACACATACTCCGACCTGATGGTCATAATGATATAAAGTCCCTCATCAGTCCTGTGAGCTGCGTTCACCAGCAGATCGATGAAATCGGTGACATCATCTGCAGGCTCATCTCTTCCTGACGGAGAGCTGTACCTGAAGAGCTCCTCGAACTGGTCGATGACGATCACGATCTGCTGCCTCAGGTTTTTTTTCATTTTATTGACCACGTCAGTCAGTCCCTCCGACCTGTTGTGTAGTGAGGCGGCAACGGATGCGACCGGTAACTGAGTGAATCCTGCGCCTGTAGATAGGGCTGACAGCTCAGCTGCCAGGCGGTCAACAGGTTTGTGGTCAGGTCTGAATACAAGATATGACCATGCCTTTTTTGCTTCTGCGTTCTCCTTCAGGAGGGCCGGGATAACTCCTGAGAGCACCAGGGAGGACTTACCGCTGCCAGAAGCTCCGAGCACGGCAACAAACCCGGTCTCTTTCAATCTGGCAGTAACCTTGATTGTGCTCTCCATTCGCCCGAAGAACAGATGTCCTTCATCAGGCCTGAAGGCCCTCAGGCCCGGGAACGGATTAGGCCGTATAATGATATTCATGTCAGCCATACATAACTACTATTTCAGGCAGTGGTTTTCCCCTGGTTATTCATATAATCTACAAATATATCAGTGTATTCGGAATAGTGAAAGACAAAAGCGGTTATATCGCTCACGGGAAGAGAATACCAACCGCTTTTACCCTCCTGTGAAGGCACTATCCATGATATCTGTCCCGGGAGCGTCTCCGCATCGTAGGTCTCTGAGTATCTCATGGCCATGGCAAGCATTATCATCCTCTCCTCCGGTATGCTGCTGAAACAGAGGCTCAGGAATCTCGTCTTCTCAAATATCATCGCCATCTCCGGTGCCGTACCGTTGATGACAGCTTCGATTCTGGTCCTGGCATGTCCGGGCAGTCTCGTCTCCGCATCACTGTACCATTCACGGTTTATGGTACGTATTGCCCGGGCACTCTCTTCCTGGAGAACCAGGTTGTTACTGAAGAGATATGAGACTGCCAGCTCCCTGTCAATGCCTACGCCCTCAGCTGCCACCTTGTGTAGTGCGCAGGCTTTGGACCAGACCCCGGTAATATTCTGCTCCGTGGAGAGCAACGATGAGACGAGGCTGCGGCCGGCAGCCGATCTCAGGGGATAATAGAGTGAGATCTCATTTAGCCGTCTCCGGTCATTAGTGTTGCCCAGCAGAGCCTGCAGCGGCTTCTGCAGTGGCCCTGTCACGGCTGCCTTCACTACCTCTGCAGCTGTCTCTGCCCCCCGGGCACTGCCGTCACCTGAATGGCGCCTGATCATGGCGGCGGCCTCCTGCCCTGTCAGAAGAGCTAAAAGAGCGTGTAAAAAGGCAATATTCATATCTCTTTCATATCCCAGGGCCTGTGTCAGGATAAAGTATTTTCTGGCAACAGCTTCCTGTTGCAGTGTAATGATTTTTGCCACAGCGTGAACCGTCTCACTGACAATCTCTTCTATCTTCTGCCTCTGCTGTGCCGGAGGCACATATTCCTGTTCCCCAAGGTACAGTGCTGCCTTCAGTCGTACTGAGACATTGCCTCCGGCGAGGAGGTTTATCATCAATGAAGCAACCTCCGGAAGAGGCATCATTCGGAGCAGCCTAATGATCATCAGGTTCTCCCTTTCACTGTTGGAGGGCCTCAGCGCCTGTCCGATTATACCGCCATACACTTCAGGTCCGAAGAGCTGCAGTACATGGAATGCCTCCCTTTCGGTATCAGGGGTACAGAGGGCCTGGAGTACCTCCTCCCTCAGCTCTGAAAAACCAAATTTTCCGGCTGCAATGAGTCCGGTGCGTCTAATCTCAGGATCTGTCTCACTTAACAGCTTAATTATCTCAGAGACAGCCGGCTTCCTGGGACTTAACATTATCCCCCTGGCAATCATGATCCTGGAGGTGAGGCCTGGCAGCCTCAGCATATCGGTGTTCCTGGCTGGGTCTGAATAGTATTTTTCTATGCCTTTGGCGGCAGCCTCTGCTTCACGTCTCACCTTCTCTCCGAACCGTTCAGCGGAGGCTATGGTCCGGAGGACTGGCAGCAATCCCGGGTTTAAGGTATTGCCTGCGACTCTTACAGCCTCAGAGGCATAGGTGTCATCTGCCTGGCCAACAAGGTAATCAAGTCTCCCGCAGATGATGTCAATATAATGACTGGCAAATAGCAGTACGCTTCTGAATCCACCTGACTGCGGCATGACAGTTGTGTCGCCATGTGACCGCAATGTTGCAGTAGTGTCACTCGCTGACTGTCGGTTAACGAACGCCCCATTCCCGGCCCCCAACGTTGCGGCAGCGTCACCTGGTGAGTGGTGTGCAAAGAATGTGTCATCTCCGGTTCGTTCTGAAGAGGAAGGCTTTCCTCTGATGCCTGCCACCAATGAATTCCTGAACCTGGTTGCCAGGATGATGTCAGGGATTATCAGAAACAGGGAGAGCAGTGGAAGCATGACCGTCAGGCGGGCCGGGTCACTGTCAGATAAGATCTGCCATGAGAAGAGCACGGCAAAGAGCACAGCTGTTGCTGCAAGGGCTTTCCATTGGAGGCTGTCGGTATTTTTCCCCTCTCCCTTTTGTGATTCATGAAGGTGGAGCAGTGCCCCCATCGAAGGCAGGGAGACGGAGATCAGCAGTGTCAGAAAGGTCAGGGCTGCAAGGGAGATGAACAGTGCTGCAAGTAGCTTCAGTGATTCCTCTCCGTTAAGGTCATAGCTTATATAAATAATAGCAGCGGGCACTGAAAGTACCAGGAGCAGCACCGGGGCAGCAAGGAGTCTGCCCTGTAACCCCAGTTTCCTCAGGAGCCGGATCATGGACCGGTCTCTCACCATCAGTCCCAGACCTGCAGCCGCGCTCACCAGTGAAGCTGAATAGAGCACAGGAGTCACCCTGAACAGAGGCAGTCCGGTAATCACAGTCAGCAGGACGGCGGCTGTGATCACTGTCAGCGTCATGTCAGTCCAGAAAATCCAGCTATAACCTTGCCCGTAAGGCTTTGACATATCCCGGAATTGTTACAGACTCACTTATACAAGATACAAATATTTTTATAAACCTAGAGATAGCCTCCCCGCTCTCTTACCAGGGCAGCAACCTTTACCGCGATATCCTCAATGGTGTCATTCAACCCGTCAACGACCAGGTCTGCCTTTTCATACCAGCACTCCCTGCTCTCAAGCAGCCGGGTCACCGTGGTATCCAGTTCGCCTTCCATGGCGTCAGCCAGCAGAGGGCGTACGTTATTTGATCTTCTGAGTCTCTCTGTTATCTCCTTCACCGGTAACCGCAGCCAGACTATCACGCCGGTTGAGGCCATCACCTGAAGGTTTTCCTGTGAGCAGGGTGTGCCGCCTCCGCATGCGATCACTGTCCGCGACCGTTCTGAAACGGCACGCAGTGCTGCACTCTCTGCCTCCCTGAAGTAGCGCTCACCCTTGCGTGCAAAAATCACTGACACGGATTCGCCCTCACTCTCCTCTACCAGCCTGTCGATATCGGCAAAGTTCCACCGCATAGAGGTGGCTATCCTCTTGCCGGCAGTGCTCTTGCCACTGCCCATGAATCCGATCAGGTAAATATTCAAAGTGTGCTATAGATCCAGTTTCATCTGTGCGGGATCGTCGGGCAGAGGCACTTGTGGATCAGGAGAGGCAGGTCCTGTCTCCTCCGGCGCTGACGGCAGAGGTGCTGCTTCACTCTTCACCACAGGCTCAAGCTCCCTGATGTCAGTGACGCTGTAATTCGAAAGTCTCTTGCCCTTTGCGCGATAGCTTTTCACACCAATGAACTCTGCCACTTCAATTATCTCATGCTTCCTACCCTCATTCTTGCCTCCAAATCTTATCTCGAGACGGGGGTACTCGACCTCCGTCAGGCTTATGAGCTTTGATCCCTCACTCTCATCAATGAAGCACTGCAGTCGGTCTGACTCATCAAAGACAAACCGCTTGACATAGTAGTAACCCTGCTCCTGATCCCAGTAGACGGCAGAAAATATCTTTGAGGCCCTGTATTTTTCAATCAGCAGGATGTCATCCTCGAAATGTAGCGACAGGTCAGGCACTGCAGTTCGGAAGAGGCCTCCCTTGGTGATTATAAGAAGCAGGTCTTCCGACACGAACTCCCCGAGGAACCTTCCCCGTCCGTCGGCATTAAGTCTCATCACCGATTCATCGAGCCACAGTTTGCGGCCACCCAGGGTGGAGAGTCCCTTCTCCTTCAGGGTTACCTTGTGTACCGGATTCCTGGTCAGAATGTTGCCCATGGAACCGCGACCCTTGATGGCCAGCTCTCCGAAATCGAAATCGAAGGTGAGTTTCTTCAGCCTGGCACGGGGCTTGTGATGCACCCTGATCACCTCGGCCTCTCCGTTGGGGTTGGCACTCAGGTATAGGATACGGGTACTGCTGGTGCCACGGCCCAGGGTGTACTCCTTATCGCGTGTGAGGCCGGTGAGTGAACATCGTTTCACGTAACAGGGCCCGTCACGTCCATCCTGATACACCACATTGTATATTGTGCGTGTATCATTTCGCAGGAAAACCTGTGCGTGAATGACATCCTTGCCTACAAACTGCTTCTCCGTCACCCGGGTGATGAGGTATGTGCCATCTTTCCTTATCACGATTATGTCATCGATATCAGAGCAGTCACATACGTATTCGTCTTTCTTCAGTCCGGTTCCTATGAATCCCTCCTGGCGGTTGACGTACAGCTTGGCATTGGCAGCCACCACCTTGGTAGCCTCAATAGTCTCAAAGCTTCTTATCTCTGTCCGGCGCTCAATCTTCTTGCCGTACTTCTTTTTTATCTGCCGGTAATAGTTTATTGTATAGGGAATTATGTTGGCCAGGTGGTTTGATACCTCTTCCAGCCCGGCCTCTATGCCCTTTATATGTTCGTCAGCACGCGACGAGTCATATTTTGAGATCCGTTTGATCTTTATCTCTGTCAGCCTGATGATATCATCACGTGTTATCTCGCGGCGGAACAGCTTTTTGTATGGTTTCAGTCCTCCGTCAATCGCCTCGATGACTGCCTCCCATGTCTCACACTCCTCGATGTCACGGTAAATCCTCTTTTCGATGAAGATCTTTTCAAGGGAGGAGAAATGCCACTCCTCCTCGAGCTCTGCCTTACGTATCTCCAGCTCACTGGTGAGCAACTGAACGGTCCTGTCAGCTGAGTGCCTCAGGATATCGCTTACACCCAGAAATGAAGGCTTGTTCCCGCCGGTGATGACGCAGGCATTGGGTGAGATAGAGAGCTCACAGTCGGTGAATGCATAGAGTGCGTCAATGGTCTTGTCGGGGGAGACGCCTGCCTGCAGATGTATCACTATCTCCACTCCACCTGCCGTATTGTCGTCGATCTTTTTGATTTTGATCTTTCCGCGGTCATTGGCCTTAACGATTGACTCAATGAGTGAAGAGGTTGTTTTGCCGAACGGCACCTCGGTGATTACCAGTCCCTTCCTGTCTGCCTTCTCTATCCTGGCCCTTACCTTGACAGCTCCTCCCCGGGCCCCATCATTGTACCTTGAGACATCTATCATCCCTCCTGTCGGGAAGTCGGGATAGAGAACAAAGGGTTTACCCTGCAGGTAGCTTATTGAAGCGTCAGCCAGCTCATTGAAGTTATGAGGCAGTATCTTTGACGCAAGGCCGACGGCGATGCCTTCAACCCCCATGGCGAGCAGCAGCGGGAACTTTACCGGCAGTGTCACCGGCTCTTTGTTGCGTCCGTCATATGAGCTCATCCACTCGGTAGTCTTGCTATTGAAAGCCACATCCAGGGCAAATTTTGACAGTCTTGCCTCTATATATCGGGGTGCTGCGGCGCCATCGCCGGTGAGTATGTTCCCCCAGTTACCCTGCGACTCCACCAGCAGCTCCTTCTGTCCGAGCTGCACCAGGGCATCACCTATGGAAGCATCGCCGTGAGGATGGAACTGCATGGTGTGACCTATGATGTTGGCCACCTTATTAAAGCGTCCGTCATCCATCCTCTTCATGGAATAGAGGATCCTGCGCTGCACCGGCTTGAGCCCGTCAGCCAGGTGAGGTACGGCACGCTCCAGGATGACATACGATGCATAATCCAGAAACCAGTCCTGGTACATTCCCGACAGTGCCGTGACGGTATGCAGTGCTTCAGGAATATTGCCGTTTATCTGGTTCTCCGTCCCCTCCTCTTCGCTGTCGGGGATCAGTTCAAAAGAATCGCTCTCTTTCATTGCTTTCAACAACCTCCTCTCATGCCTGTGCAGCTTCGGGTATCTCCTCCTCAACTCTCAGGTTGTCAATAATAAAATCCTGCC